>JBBRPX010000113.1:0-11475 GCA_038227505.1 Chitinophagales bacterium | reverse complement strand
TAATTTTTAATTTAGTATATTTCTTTTCAAGAATTACTTTTTGTGAAAGTATATGTTTATCACCGCTTGTAACAAATCCCGCATTTTGCTGCAATGCTGGGGCAATAATATACGAATCGTCTTTATCGTCAGGAATGTATTCATAATATTGATATTTTAATGTAACGAAAGTCCCTATATTTTTTACAAAAGTTATAGCCTTCTTTATTTCAACATTATATTTTTTCAAATGCGGATAATCTAAAACCCTTTCAATTTCTGTTAACATTTCTTGGCAATAAAATATTGTGATTTTGTGTACAGCAATAGCTTCCACCAAAATGAAAATATTATTAGATAAGAAATAACTCACCAAAATATTTGCATCGAGCACAAACTTTTTATTTCGCATGTACTTTCTCTTTTCTTACTTTATGTTTTATATTATCTATTTGAGAAAGTGTTGGTGGTTTTAATCCATCAGGAGGATTCGTAAAAGATAATATCCCTTTTTTTAAAATTATTGTTGCGTTTATCTGTGCAAGAATAGATAGCTGCTCTGTATCATCTAGTTTTTCCAAACGACTAATGATCTTTGATATATTTTTATTAGGTACTAATGCGGAAGTCATCATGTTTATTTAAAATAAATTTAACTGCTTTTTTAATACATTCCTACTTAAAAATATCGTTAAACACCCCTGCCAAATGCACTCCTCCTTTTACAAGCTGTTCATTTAGCGGTGCTATAAATTTAAAATTATAGAGGTAATCCAATCGCTGGTCAGGTTTTACATCAGCATAAATCTTTTCAGCAATGCCATAAGTATCATAAATCCACTGCACGAGTGTTTGTTTTTGCCATGCCTTTCTTTGTGCAAGCGTGGTATGATTAATGGCATTAGCATATTCTGTGTAACTCAATTGCTGAAAATCAATCAGCTTACCATCCCACACAGAATGAAGATTTGAATCATCGCTAAACCATTTTACTTTAACAGCATTACCACCACGATCATCGGGCCTGCCAAGATGCATAGGCTGGTGTATATCACCGATAATATGTATCAGCAAGCGCACATATAATTGTTTCGTTTCGGAAGATAAAAGCCTGTTGGTTTTAAACTCCTTCACTAAAAAATTAATTTTGGTGTAAGCATCTGTTGCAGTATCAGCGGTAAGAAATTTGTTTACCTCATCAAATGATAACCCGCTTTTTAAATTTACATAATGCCAGGTAGATAAATAATTATAAGCAGGATCGCTTTTAATAAAGTCAGGCCAGTTGCTTGCCATAGCAATGCTTTCAAACCCAAGTATTTTCTCAAGTTCGCTTTTAGCTTTTTTGGTCAAATACCCATCAGCTATTTGCCCAACAATACGGTGCCCCGTTACTCCCCAGGCATTGCCTGCAAACGGCATATACACAAAAAAACACAGCACATATATTTTTTGAAAAAACTTCATATATTTATAATTTTTGAACGGCAAATGTATGTAATAAAGATGGCAGAAATACGGTTACCATATTTGGTAACGATTGATTAAAATGAACACATGATGCTTATTTCTGTAACGGACTCTGTCTTTCTTAAGATGCATTTATAATCAAAATGGTCTGGCGTAACTTTTGCTTATTTCATCATAAATATTTTTATGCCCAACGTTGTAAAAACCGACATTCATTTAAAGGAGGAAAGTAAAGAAAATAAACAGTCTGACATTCCTATTAAGAACAAACAAAATGACCCTGTAAAAAACACCGCTGAAGAACCGGGACTAAATCAGGCAATAACTATTAATAATGAATTAGAACCAGGTACCGATAATGTAGACGATGAGTAATGTTATTGTTGAGTGATGAACGATGAATTACAAATTTCCAATTCACTATTCACAACTCACTAATCACTATCCATTATTACCCCTGCAATGCTTCCCGGTATTAGGCAGCACGGCGGGTGTGTGGTATAACAATGGTACCGCCTACAATATTGGCAACAACGAAAACTTCGTACATTTCTTCAGTATTTACTTGAAGCTCATGAGCTTTTGCAAGATGGTATTTTATGCAGTCATCGCAACGAAGCACCATACTGGCAACAAGGCCAAGCAATTCTTTTGTTTTTACATCTAATGCACCGGCGGCGTATGTATTGGTATCAAGGTTCCATAATCTTTTTATTGCAAGATTTTCTTTGCTTAAAATCACCTCGTTCATTTTTGTTCGGTAATCATTAAATTCCTTTACTATTTCATCATCTTTTATATTTTAGACTGCAAAGTTATACCAACAGAGCTGATGTTAAACGCCGTTTTGTTTGAAAAGAGGAAATGGTTACAAAACCACCGGCACCTATCGAGCTTATTAAACTTAATTTAAAAACGCCATATCATCTGCTGTCAATACAATTTCTGTAGCCTTTATGTTTTCATTAAAATGCTGGAGAGATGATGTGCCCGGTATGGGTAAAATAAGTGCAGATTTATGCAGGAGCCACGCAATGTTTATCTGTGCTTCTGTAGCATTGTGCAGTGCAGCAATTTCTGCAATGCGGGTATCTTTTTTAGGCATCGCCGTAAACAAGGAAAAATAAGGAATCAGCGGAATATTGTTTGCTTCGCAAATGTTGAGTAATTCTTCGCCGCCACGGTTTTCTCCATACCCACTTGCCAGAGTGGTGCGCTGAGCATGCCCATACATATTCTCCACTGTAGCCACATCGCCCAATGCAATGGCTGTTTGCAGTTGCTCGGGCGTAACATTGCTCACACCCACATGCAATATTTTACCTTCTTCCTGCATGGCATACATGGCTTCCATACTTTTTTCAAAAGATGTTTCGGTATGTGGCATTACCCTAAAATGTACCAACTGTATCTGGTCTTGTTTTAGCGTGCGCAAGTTATTTTCAATGCTGGTGCGCAGGTTCTCAGGCTTGTCAAATGCAATCCAGCTCTTATCAGGTTTGCGGGTGGCACCCACCTTAGTACAAATAACAAGATCATCGTTGTAAGGATAAAGTGCTTCAACAATAAGACGGTTCGTAACATCTTCACCATAATAATCAGCTGTATCTAAAAAGTTTACCCCACTGCTGATAGCTGTCTTTAAAAGCTCAATAGCCCCTGATCGGTTGGCAGGTTCGCCATAAATACCTTCTCCCGTTAGGCGCATGGTACCATAACCTAAGCGATTAACAATTAGAGGATTTTTGGATTTGGATGCAATTGTAATGGTTGGATTGTTGTTCATAGTTTTCTATTAAAAGTTCATGCGACCGTTATTTTCTGTGTATAAAAGTAGCGAGATAATTTACAGTACTTCGCATTTATAAATCGCAGAATGTAATGATAAATGTCATTAAAAATCGCTGAAGGATTATTTTGCAGATAAGTTAGCCTAGGAACAATATTACAAAATGTAATGTAAAATCGATATTAATATCCTTAACCCGGAAAGTCTTCAGAATAACATTTACCAAACTTACAGAGAACATGCAGGGAACCTACAGGGAAGGTACAGGGAACATTACCCATAGTGACGCCCTGGATTCTCCCTGCAAACTTTAGGCCGCCACCCAATCACTTTTACCTCAACTATTTTTTCCACGCCCTTTGGCACTTACCAAAAATCTCAATAAATTAAATTACTAAAATCTTTAATTAGCAATTAAAAATACTGTTATTTCAATACCAAGGAAATGCCCCCGGTTGTACAATCAGGTGTGATAAAGACCAGCCAATAGTGTTCTTCATCCGTAATCCGCAATTCGCAATTCATCCTTTACATTTCCATTTACAGTTTCTTACCTTTGCCCCCTTAAATCAATAGAACAAATAACCATGGCAGATACACAGGAAGTATTACAGGAGGTAGTAATAAAATTTGCCGGTGACAGTGGCGACGGTATGCAGCTTACGGGAACTCAGTTTACAAACAACAGCGCCATGCTTGGGTTAGATCTTGCAACCTTTCCCGATTTTCCGGCGGAGATTCGTGCACCCATAGGTACTCTACCAGGGGTAAGTGGTTTTCAGTTACGCTTTAGCAGCGATAGAATATTTACTCCCGGCGATGATTGCGATGTGCTCGTGGCCATGAACGCAGCAGCGCTAAAAGTAAATTTAAAAGGCTTAAAAAAAGGCGGTAAAATAATTGCCAATACAGACGGGTTTGATACAAAGAATTTAAGGCTTGCTAATTATCCCGACGGAATAAACCCGTTGGAAGATCACAGCCTGGATGGGTACGAACTCATAAAATTGGATGTTACTAAAATGACCCGTGAGGCATTGAAGGACATTACCATGGGTACCAAAGAAAAAGACCGTGCAAAAAATATGTTTGTGCTTGGTTTTTTATACTGGATGTACAACCGTAGTATGGATAACACCATACAGTTTCTTACAGAAAAATTTGGTAAAAAACCAGAGATACTCGAGAGCAATGTAAAGGCATTGCAAAGTGGTTATAATTTTGGTGATACAACAGAAACTTTTTCTGCTCGATACTCCGTGCAAAAGGCAACAATGGATCCTGGCACTTATCGGTCAATAATGGGTAACCAGGCGCTTAGCTATGGGCTTATTGCAGCTTCGCAAAAAAGTGGGTTACAATTTTTTTTAGGTTCTTATCCTATTACACCGGCATCAGATATTCTGCATGAGCTTAGCAGGCACAAAGCATTTGGTGTAAAAACTTTTCAGGCAGAAGATGAAATTGCTGCAATAACCGCTGCTATTGGTGCAAGTTATGGTGGTTTGTTTGGCTTAACTACTACCAGTGGCCCGGGAATGGCTTTAAAGACGGAAGCAATGGGCCTTGCCGTAATGCTGGAAATACCTTTGCTCATTATAAATGTTCAGCGTGGCGGCCCAAGCACAGGCTTACCAACAAAAACAGAACAGAGCGATTTAATGCAGGCATATTATGGTCGCAACGGCGAGTGCCCAATGCCAATAATTGCGGCGAGCACACCAAGCGATTGTTTTATGGCAGCATTTGAAGCGGTGCGCATTTCTGTGCAGCACATGACGCCTGTTATATTATTAAGCGATGGTTATATTGCAAATGGCGCAGAGCCATGGAAGTTTCCACAATCGGCAGATTTACCGGAAATAAAAACGGAGTTTAAAACACAACTCGGCGACCACGAAGAAAAGTTTCAACCCTATTTAAGAGATGAAAAATTGGTGCGCCCTTGGGTAATTCCAGGCACGCCGGGCATGGAGCACCGCATTGGCGGGTTGGAAAAACAAAACATTACCGGCAACATTAGTTACGACCCCGAGAACCACCAGTTAATGGTAAAGATTCGTCAGGAGAAAGTAGATAAAATTGCAGATCATATACCTGAGCAAAAATTGGATAGTGGGCCTGAAAAAGGAAAAGTATTGGTACTTGGTTGGGGAAGCACTTACGGTTCACTAAAAAGTGCCTGTGCTCAGTTGCAGGCGGAAGGCGCATCAATCGCACATGCACACATTCGCTACATAAGACCGTTCCCAAAAAACCTGGGCGATATTATTAAGAACTACGATAAAGTGCTAATACCGGAACTTAACAACGGCCAGCTAGTTAAAATAATAAGGGATGTTTATTTAACAGATGCCATTGCTTACAATAAGATAATGGGCATTCCTTTTACAAAAGCAGAATTGATAGAAAAGATGAAGGAAATGCTGGCAGATTAAGGATTCGCTGTAAACTGCTTTTAGAATAGGATATTACATTAGCCGCAGACTTTCGCTGCGGCTAATAAATTTGGCTGCATGTAAAAAATGTAGCAATATTTGCTGAGCCTAAACCATGCATAGGTTTAAAATCTATAGCCATCTGACTAATGTCTTTTTTTTTATTGTACATGTAACTTTCTATCAAATAGTTGGTCCATAATATAATTAACTAAATATTTCATTACTTTCGAGTATCCATAATGGAAATCAACATTTGACAATGCTGGTTTTTAATTAGCCTTTTATGAAACCATTACCACTAATACTGCTTGCTGTATCTGTATTATTTTTTACACTAAACTTTATTAATTACAATATTAATGAAGACCATCAAAAAGTTGTAATACACGAAAAGTTTAATCCCAACTTAAACAGGTTAAATTCCCTTAATAAATTGACCAATTATGTAGACAGCACTTGCGCAGCAAAACATATTGAACAAGGCACCCTGGAATATGCTATAGAAGCTAAAAATACAGTATCAGAAAGATTTTATCATAAATATGCTACATTCAATTTAAATGAAAACTGGATTGCAGCAGTTTCAGAAAAATTTAGCTGGATTTACTTTTCTTCCAGAGTTAAAGCCGATGATATTTTAATTAAACCATATGCGCTTTGTAGTCAACAAACGGATGTATTAATGGAATTACTGGAAAGCAAACACTTTGGTTGCAGGGCTGTATATTTTCCCGGTCATTATGTGATGCAATGTTCTGTAAATGGGAAATGGAATTATTTTGATCCCGATTTGGAGCCGCAAATTCTCCCTGAACAGCGGTCGAACCAAAAGTGGGTTTTTAACCACGATTCGCTTGCCATTGCTTATGCTAAGCAAACCAGAACTAATCCCAATTTTATAGACTTAACATTTGGTAACCCCGTAAATATAGGCTTCGGTAAAATAAATGCAGTACAGGCTCCCTACACTAGGCTGTTTCAGAAGGCAACTAAACCGCTATCAAAAATTGCTTTTTTGTTTCCACTACTTTTGTTTGTATACACTAAAAGAAAAAAAGTGCAAATAAAAGATACGGTTATTGAAGTTATAATGAATGGCGATTACTATCAGGTTGCGTAATTTGCCATAATGCCGTTTCTTTTACTCTTCAATTTTTTGTATTTCGTTTTTATGTATTTCGCTGATATATTGGTCTTTTAAATGATCGTAAAATGAATGTCTGCTCACTAATGTTCCAATTAGGTTAGATATTAATGCTGTTATCATAATATAAAAAATAACGTTGTGGCTGTTCGTCATTTCCAATACAAGAATGGAAGAAGTAAAAGGGCTTCTGGTAATGCTTGTTAAAAAACCTGTCATGCCGCATAAAATAATCAAATTTGTTTCGGTGTTTGATAAATTAAACCAGCCTGAAAATACTGCACCAATGCTGGCGCCTGCACTTAGTGATGGCGCAAATATACCACCTGAAGCGCCTGTTGAAAATGATGCTATGGGTCCTACTATTCTTAAAATGGGTAAATACCATTCCACATGCTTTTGATTGGTAAATAAACTTTTTACCATTATTTCTTTACCTGATCCAAATGTTTGAACATCTATAAAAACAGCTAGTGTGGCAACAACCAGCCCACAAATAGCTACATAAATTACTGTTTGCAAATTATTTTTTAGTAACCTTTTCAGCTTTAAAAGATAAAGTATTATGCTCCCCATTCCACTGCCTGCAACTCCGGTAACAGTAGCAATAGGAATAGTCAAAAGTATTATCCATGTAGGTAAACCATCCAGGCTTGGGTAGCCCAAATAAAGATAAGGACCCAAAAAGTTTAAAGCCGTAAGCCCCGCAATAATAACTCCTGTAAGCAAGGCAGATTTAAAAAAACTAAAATGTGTTTTGGTGAGTTCTTCAATGGCAAAAACAATACCGCCCAACGGCGTATTAAAGGCAGCGGCAAGGCCTGCGGCTGCACCGGTTACAATCATATTCCGTTTAGAAATTTTAGGATACCACGCAGGCAATAAGTCATTTATTTTTTTAAAAATAGATGCAGAAATTTGAATAGTAGGCCCTTCCCTACCAATTACACCACCACCAAAAACCATGATAAGACTGGAAAGTATTTTTATCAAAATAACTTTTAAACTAAGCAACAAATTTACTTTGTAAGCATGCTTTGGATTAGATAATTCGATAGCCGCACTTACCTGTGGTATTCCACTGCCTTTTGCATAGGGTGCATACTTTGATACTACCCACCACGCTAAAACAAAACAAACAGGTGTGATGATGAAAAATGTCCAACTTGTCTTTTCATAAATAAGATGTGTTCCTAATTCTGCCAAGGAAAATAATTTTGCATAAAGAACAGCAACCCCACCAGATACCAAAGCGCCTGCCCAAAATGGCAGTGCATTCAGCAAGTTCTTTTTCAGATTTTCGTTTCTTATTAAGTCAAATTTCGATTTTAATATTTTCCGGCTCTTGTCAAAAAAATCCATGAACAAATTTACGCTATGTTATGCAAGGGTTGCCTCAAAGATTAGTGCTTTCGCCAAAGAAAGGATTTATAGGATAGGTTCCTCGGGTATTACGTATGCTGTTGGAAATAGTAATTTAAATTAATCAATTAATTTTTTTAAATGAATAACCTAAAACAGGCTGGCAAATTAATGACAGCCTGTTTATGCTATAAATAGTTCAATCGGTTTGGTTAAAACCAGCTGCCGATAAATTTCTCATCCGCATTTTTTAGCTTCCTTCTTCTACGGTTTACTTCAACCCTATGACGGAATGCAGTATATATCATTAAGGGAATAAACAGGAATATCAATGGTGGTATGCCTAAGAAACTTACCCATTTTCCACCAAATGTTCTACGCATTGGCCGACGCAATCGTTCTGCAATTAAATACATGGCAGGTACAATTATCAGCGTCATAAAAAATGCAAATGCTAATCCAAAAATGATTGTCCAGCTAAGTGGTTTCCAGAATGCAACATTATCGCCACCAAAGAAAATATGTGGATTTAACTCAGAAAACAAGGTTACAAAATTAATATTGAAACCTACTGCAATTGGAATGAATGCTAAGATTGCAGCAAGGGCCGTAAGCAACACGGGAATAATTCTTGTTTTACCTGCCTGTACAACTGCCTCTCTTGTTTTCATACCACGGCTGCGTAATTCTTCAGCAAACTCTATTACTAAAATACCATTTTTTACAACAATACCTGCAAGCCCAACAATTCCTAAACCAGTCATTAGTACAGATGCTTCCATACCAAAAATGGAGAAGCCGAGTAACACACCAATTACACTGAAAACAATTTCGGTAAGAATAATAACTGACTTACTTATGGAGTTGAATTGCAATACGAGCGTTAATAAAATTAGCCCGAGTGCAATAAACAATGCTTTGCTCAAGAAGGCACCAGTTTCTGCCTGTTGCTCACCTTCACCGGTTTGTTTAATAGTTACTCCATCGTCTTTTTTACTAAAAGATGCAAGGTGCAGCGCTATTACCTGGTTTACTGCAGTAGCATTAAAACCTTGTGTCGTTAATACATTGGAACGAAGTTGTATTAACCTCTTTTGATTTTTACGCTTTACACTTCCAAAAGTGCTGGTAGGTTCTACTTTTACCAAAGAACTTATAGGAATGTTTTTTACCTGTCCACCACTTGCAAAATCTCTAAAAGAAATCCGCATATTTAATAACTCTGATAAACTTTTTCTTTGCAGTTCATTGTTCCGCAATTGAATTTTGTATTCGTCTTTTCCTTCTTTTATTTTTGATATTTCTTTACCAAACAACGCGGTACGAATCTGTAAGCCTACCTGTGCAGAAGAAACGCCTTCTATCAATGCCCGCTGCCTGTCTACTGTTAAAGTAATTTCAGGATTATTAAGATCTACATCCATTTTTAACTCTTCCACACCAGGAACCTGAATGCTATCCAAATAATTTTTTAGATTAACAGAAGTTTTTACAAGGTTGTCAAAATCCTCACTTGCCACCTCAATATTAATTGGCGGATCTGTTGGCGGCCCGCCACTTTCCTGGTCTACACTTATTTCCGCACCTGGTATACCGGATATGGCAGAACGGATTTGATCAAGATACGGCTTTGAACTTTTGCCATGTCGTTTTTCAAATTCTACAAACGAAACCTGCACTCTTCCTAATTCGCTGCGGGTACTTCTATCGCCGGATGATGGATCGCTTGCACCAATTGCAACGTTGCTGATAACACTTTCGACGATCGGATTTTTTTTGCCTGTGGCATTATCAATTTCCAATACTTTGTTTACTTTGGCTTCCAGCGTTTTTACAATGGAGTCGGTATATTGTACACTTGAACCAACGGGTAATTTTAAGTAAACATAAATTTGGTTAGGATCTCCTTTCGGGAAAAATGCAATACCTATTCTGCCTGTAGAAACCGATATGCCAAAAATAGCTACGGATAAAATAAGCAACACCACTGTACCCAATAATAAATGTACAGGTCTCCAGCCTTTTAATGACCAGCGAATTAAATTTTCGTAATGGCTCATTATCCAAGGCAGAACTTTGTTTTGAAATTTGTGTATGGCATCTTCAATTACATATCTGTGCAACACTACCAAAATCATAAAGAATATAAGAAGGTTGCCTAAGAATGGCGTACCCAACACATCGAGCAATATACCGAGTGCAATAATTATCCAGAATAAAGGCTTCTTAAATACAGCTGATTTTTTTTCCGGTGCACCTTCGGGATGGTTCATAAAATCTACTGCAAAAATAGGATTCATTATAAACGCTACCACCAACGATGCTGCTAATGTAAAGATGAGCATTGTTGGCAGGTACACCATAAATCTCCCAATGATACCGGGCCAGAAGAGCAATGGAAAGAAAGGTGCCAAAGTAGTAAGGGTTCCCGCAAGTACCGGCACAAAAACTTCTCCTGCCGCCATTTTCGTAGCAGTATTTATGGGTATTCTTCCTTTACCATCTACAAATATCCTGTGCGTATTTTCAATTACTACAATGGCGTCATCTACAATAATACCAAGCCCAAAAAGCAGGGCAAACAGCACCATAAAGTTGAGGGTTACATGCGTGCCCACAATCAAATCTGCCCCCGGCAAAAATACAAATGCAACAAACATACTAAGCGGTACACTCAATGCCACAAAGAAGGCATTGGTAACACCCATAAAAAACATAAGTACAATAAGTACCAAAATAAAACCAATTACGATCGAGTTTACAAGCTCATTAAAAGAGGCTTTTGTTTTTACACTTTGGTCGCCTGTTACAACAGCATTTAAGTTTTCAGGGAACACGACTCCTTTGCTTTCCTTCACCATTTTTTGAACCGCATCACTCGTTTCAATAAGGTTTTCACCACTACGTTTTACAATATTTAGGGTTACAACATTCTTACCGTTTAGGCGTGCAAAGCTCTCCACATTTTTGGTGGTATCTTTTATGGTAGCAATGTCTTTTAAATAAATGGGGTTACCACTATTGTTCCTTACAATAACACTTTCAATATCGTATGCGGTATGAAACTGTCCTTTCAACTGAAGGTTTCTTTTCATATCTCCCACATCTAACAAACCTCCTGAAATATCCGCATTCTCTCTTGCTACAGCGTTGCCAATATCATCGAAGGTGATACCAGCCGCCTGCATTTTATAATTGTCAACATTTATTTGAAACTCTCTCTCCGGCGCACCTACAATGTCTATCCTGTTTATCTGTGGGATATTTTCAAGCTTATCCTTCATATCATC
>JBBRPX010000112.1:0-11480 GCA_038227505.1 Chitinophagales bacterium | reverse complement strand
GCTTAATAGATACCCTTGCAGATTTTTATGATGGTATCAGTGAACGACCCGTAACTACAGGCGAAACTCCCACGTTAATACAAACTATTTTAGGCGATGCTTCAATGCCCGAAGACTGTACTTCAGCGTCTGAATTATTTGCCACAGCCGCTGACTTATTAATCAACCATTCATTGCTCAATGGGCACCCAAAATTCTTTGGCTACATAACTTCATCGCCTACCCAAATTGGTGCATTGGCAGATTTATTAGCAGCTGCAGTAAATCCGAATGTGGGTGCAAATATTTTAAGCCCCATGGCTACGGGTATTGAAAAACAAACTGTAAAATGGCTGGCAGAATTTATAGGTGTTTCTTCTTCTTACGGAGGATTATTGGTGAGTGGTGGCAACATGGCAAACTTTACCGGATTCCTCGCCGCACGAACTGCCAAAGGACCAAAAGATTTAAAAGAAAATGGGTTAACAAACGCTCCCGAAGAAATGGTTTTTTACTGCTCAAAAGCAACGCATACATGGCTGGAGAAAGCTGCAGTTTTATTTGGACATGGTACAAAAGCTATTCGTTGGATACCTACATTGGCAGACAATAAAATGAATACAGAGATTTTATTACAAACCATAAAAGACGACATACAAAATGGTAAAAAGCCATTCCTTGTAATTGGAAATGCAGGAGACGTGAGTACGGGAGTTGTAGACAATCTTGCTGACATAGCAGCAATTTGCAAAGCCCATAATTTGTGGTTTCATGTTGATGGCGCTTATGGAATTCCCGCTGCAGCCATTTCAAAATACAAAATAATGTTTGATGGCATTCAGGAAGCTGACTCTATTGCGCTCGACCCACACAAATGGTTGTATGCACCGCTAGAAGCAGGTTGCATTTTAGTAAAAAATCGGCAACATCTTATTGATACTTACAGTACCCATGCAGCTTATTACAATTTTGATAATGGCACGGACGAACCGGCGCTTAATTATTACGAATATGGTTTTCAAAATTCACGTGGTTTTAGAGCATTAAAAGTTTGGATGGCTTTGCAGCAGGCAGGAAAAAATGGATATGTGACAATGATAAATGATGACATTGAACTGGCAGAACTGTTATTCAACGAAGCACAAATGCATCCGGAACTTGAAGCAGTAGCACAAAATTTAAGTATCACAACCTTTCGTTACGTTCCATTAAATTATATCCAATCAGCAACATCAGATGAAACTTATTTAAACAGCTTGAATGAAAAATTGTTGAATGGATTGCAGCAACAGGGCGAAGTGTTTTTATCCAACGCAGTTATATTAGACAAATATTGTTTAAGAGCCTGTATTGTAAATTTTAGAACTTCTAAAAAAGACATTCATGAATTGATTGACATAATAGTTAGGGAAGGAAGAAAAGTTTACTAAAAAATGTAGGTGTACTTTAAGGCTCCTTTTTAAAAACTTACCATTCGGTGAAACGATGCCTGATTAAATTAAAGCCAACCAAATTTTTCAATCAGTTTTTCTTTTTGATTTCTGGCAACAGGGATGCTTTGGTTGTTTGAGAGAATCACATAATTACCTCCGCCACGTACATATTTTTTAATATGATTTAGGTTAATTAAATATTGGCGGTGCACCCGTAAGAAATTCCTTTCTTCCAATACTTCTTGTATATCACCTAAGGTTTTTGCCACCATATATTTACTGCCATCAACGGTATGTATGCGGGTGTAATTGTTGTCTGATTCGCAATAAACCACATTTTTAATTTCGGCAAATGTTACGCCATTTTGATAAGGCAATGCAATTTTATCAGGCAATACTTTATCGCCATTTTGTAACTGCTGTTTTAGTAAACTCAACTGCTGCGTTTGCGGCCAACTGCGTTTTTCAGCTTTTTCCACTGCGGCTTTCAAGTCCTTTCCATCTATAGGTTTAAGTAAATAATCCAATGCGCTAAAACGAAATGCCTTCACTGCAAATTGATCGTAAGCGGTTACAAAAACCAAACTAAATTGTATATCGCCCAGTTTTTCCAGCAGCTGAAAACCATTCATCACGGGCATTTCGATATCTAAAAAAACAAGATCAGGTTGCAGCTCTTTTATTTTGGTGTAGCCTAACTCACTTTCTGTACACTCCGCCACCACCTGCACCTGCGGGCAATACATTTTTAATTGTAATGCAAGCAACTTTACACAATCTGGTTCGTCATCTATAATTATTGCCTTTAGCATAAAATATTTATACAGGTATTTTAATAATCACTTTTGTTCCATTAGCAACGTTCATTCCGTCTTTTAAATCTATAATCTCCACAGCTGCTTTTATTTTGTAAACTTGGTTAATAATGTCAATCCGTTCTGAGGTCATTTTAAGTCCAAATGATTTTTGTTTGGTTGCGGATTTGCTTTTGTATTCAGTAGCCAATTCTCGACCTATACCATTATCTGTAATTTCAATTTGCAGACAATGTTCCAGTGGCAGTGTTACATTTATACAAATATTTCCGCCTTCTTTTTTATGCATCAATCCATGCCAAATGGCATTCTCCACATAAGGCTGTAACAACAACGGTGGAATGTCAATGTATTGCTGGTCTATTTCTGAGCTTATATTTATGTGGTATTTTACTTTGTCTTTAAAGCGCATGGCTTCTAATTCAATGTATAATCTCAGCGTTTCGAGTTCCTTTTGCAGCGTTACTTTTGCTGATCTTGAGTTTTCTAATACAAGCCTTATTAGTTGAGAAAATATGGTGAGGTATTCTGATGCTGTTTGCGAATCATTTTCCAACGTATATAGCTTGATTGAATTTAAACAATTGAATATAAAATGTGGATTCATTTGTGCCCTTAATGCAGTCATTTCTGTTTCTGCAATTTTTTGTTCAAAAGCAGTTTCTAACTGTTTTATTTTTTGTGTCTCTACCTGTTTATTTTTTATTTCAAGTTCTGTCGTTCTCTGCGCTAAGCTGGTTTGTAATTGCACGTTATAATTTTCCTGCAATTTATTTTTTTCAATCAGTACTAATTTGCTGCGGTAAGTAAGAGCAAATGAAAAACAAATTGCTTCAATTAACAAACCCAATAATAGAAATACAATAGGGAAATTGATGATTAAAAATAATTCTTCATTCATCTCGCCGGAGGGAGTATACAGATTTAATAATGGCATGCACCACAATACGATCAGACTCACTATTCCGGTAAATAAAAACCATTTAATTGGGTCTTTACTTTTTGCTGCAAGTATCAATAAAATAATATTAAGGAAGATTATAGCAAAGGGTGTTAAAATATTACCATAATAATTTAGGTTAAAAGGAAACCATCCAAACCTTACTTCTAAAAGTTGTAATACCATTTGCAGAAAGCAAATCAGCGTAAGCAACTTTACAAATAACCAGCCTTTTCTAAAATGAATATTCAAATGCAGCATACTGCCTATAAAAAAACTATAAAGTATGGGTATCAAATAAACGAAAACCGAAAAGATAATATCATGTAGTAAAGGCGAAAACATAAATAGCCCCAAACGAATATCCATCCAATGCAGACCTGAAAAAAACGCTGCAATTGTATAACTTATATACCAAAGAAAAGAAGCATGACGGTACAGATAATAATTGTATGCCGCATAAATACCGATGAACAAAAAGCAACCCGTCATACCTGCTAAAATCAGGAAAAGATAGCGTGCAGCAAAGGTGCTTCTTACCTCTTCAGCCATACCGGTGAGTTTGGTTTCAAGTTTTATAACAGGAGGAATCAATTGGTTCTGCCTGTCTTCTGTGCGGAGCCAGTAAGTGATGGTGCTTTGGGGTGGCACTGTAACAGGAAGTCGGCCCCTGTCAAAAGCTGCTGTACTGCCAGGTTGATGAAAGCCGGGCGCTTCATAAGCACCACTTTTTGCTATCAACTTATCCTTAATATAAAGCCGAGTAAAATAATGAACGGTGACGATGCCAAGGTTTACTGTGTCTGATGCAGAACTATTACTTACTGTGAATTTTTTCCATTGAATAATTAACGGCCTGTTACCAAATTTTTGTTTCCGCCATTCATTTCTGTAAGGCACAAAAAACTGCTTTTTTGCTTCTTCAAATGAGAGTGCCGTATCTCCTTTTTCCTGATAAATAAAACAGTTGTCTGCAATATCAAGCGATTGCTTCCAGTTAGGCTGTCCGTTTAATACAAGGGTATCCTGTGCAGCGCATGGCCCGATGCTGATAAGAAGAAAATAAAAAAATTGCAATATCCGCTGCATAAAAAACTTGTCTGTGTTTAAAATTAATCAAAGCTCATAGCATTGCCTAACACAATTGGTGAATTACCTTTTTTTTGAGGGAGTGGTAAAATCGTCTTCTCCCCAATGCTTCCCACAGTAAATACAACTGCCCACTCAATAAACTAACTAGGCACCATTTTCAATTTTAAAATAAATACAAAGATGTTCAATTTTACGGAAGACAAATAACAATAATCAAAAAATACAATGATAGCTTCAGAAATTTCTCAGCAAAATCCAAATAAAAATAGCGGAATCACTAACCGGCTTATTTACTTTTTTGTATTTATTTTACTGATAAGTTTTGCAGGATTTTATAAAACCTACCTGGTAAAATTTCCAAATTTTGAAGGCTTTACATGGGCACATCATTTTCATGGGGTCATCATGCTTACATGGGTTTTAATGTTGATTGCGCAACCTGTTTTTATAAGAACAAAAAACTTTCGCCTGCATAGAATCGTGGGTAAAGCTTCTTACTTTATATTCCCCTTATTGTTGCTTTCCTTTTTTTTAGTAGCAAGGGCGGGCTATTTAAGAAATATTAGAACAGTAGGTGAAACAGAAGCTTTAGCAGGCATGGGCTTTAGTGGAATTCCAGATATGGTTTATATCAGTATTCTCTATGGCTTGGGTATTTATTATAAAAAAAAGACTTCCTATCATCTTCGGTTTTTTGCCTCCATAGGTTTAATGATTGTAGGCCCCGGACTTGGCCGCTTTTTGATTGCAGTTTGTGGTCTTCCATTTATTGCAGTGCCCGCAATGATAGGGGTTACCGCTCTTTTTACACTGGGTTGGATGATAATAGATATTGTGCATAAAAGGTCAGCATTCCCCATGGCTGTTTTTTTAGCAATTATTGCTGTAACATTTATAATTGGTCCTAATGCTCATTCAGCTTGGTGGCAGGCGTTTGCTAAATGGATTGCTGTTCATTTATTTTAAGGTAAGGTTATGGTCACCGCTAAAACATTTTATTCATCCCACATCTTCAAACCTAAACAAAATAAAAAAATGAAACAACTATTAAATTGCAGAAGAACAATGTTGACCGCCACTATTATGTTATTTATGGCAACAAATACGATAGCACAAATTCCACCTGCGGGTAAATTCAACACCACCAATTATCCGGAAGACAGAAAAGCCATCGAAGCATTGGGAATGGTTCAGGACAGTACGCTTTATTTAAACGACAATTATATTTCTGTTGGTGCAGAAGGCATGGTATACTATGGCAAGCTGCAGGAAGATAATTCCTTTAAAAAGTACGACCTAAAATTTAAATCTGTAACACCTGTTGAAGGAACAGCAATACTTAGAATTTTTAATAGTACCACTGCTGTAAGTAATGCAATATTGAACGTTGTTTTCTCATCTTCAAAAGGCGAGTTACATGTAAAAGTAATTAGGTCCACAACCTACGTAAAGCAACTGGGCAAATGGTACATCGTATATGGGCAAGGCACGCAAGTGCAGACAGAGGCAGAGTTGGAAGAATCAATGAAAAAAGCATTGCAAAAAAATTAAAATATCATCATTATCAAAGTCAGATATTAATCCACTCGGATAGAAAATAATTGTAAAACAATAAAAAAAGTCAAATGACACAACTTCTTAATTTGCAAAAGTTCATTATTGTAGGTATCATTTTTTTCTCTTCTTTAAACGTTGCAAAAGCCCAGGTACCACCTGCAGGTAAATACAATACAATTAACTACCCCGAAGAAAGAAAAGCCATTGATATCCTCAGTAGTAAAATGGACAGCTCTCAGTTTTTGAATGATGATATGATAGCAGTAGGTCCAGAAGGAAAAGTTTCTTATGGTTTTGAAGAATGGAAGAAGGGATTTACTGATAAAGGCGCTTCTTTTAAATCTGTTACGCCAAGGTCTGGCACCAATATTTTAAGAGTTTATAATGGCGATGCCGCAATTAGGAACATGATACTTGATGTTGTATTTACTACACCCAGCGGCGATTTTTCTATCACTGTTATTAGAACAGAAACTTACATAAAGCAATATAGCAAATGGTATTTTGCTGCAGGCCAGGGCACCAGGCTCGCAACAAAAGAAGAACTCGAAGGAATGGGGAAAAAGCCATGATAAAAGAGTGATAATCTCTAACAACATCATTATTAAAATTTAAAATATACGCAATGAATATCCTTAATACTCAACACAAAAAATACCACCAAAGAACATTGAAGGAAAATGCAATTTGCTGTATGGCAGGTCTGTCTTGCTTTGTTGTGCTGCTGTATGCCTTTTTTCTTTTACAGCCTTTTGCAATTAAAGTGCTCGAACATTTAAACGGTGCAGTGCAAGTAATGAATAACGTACTGAGAGGTGGTTTTTAATAAGCTAAAATTATCAACTACGCTGCAATAATTTAATGTAAACATCAATAAAATTATTTTTAAAATATGTATGAAATACACTAAAACTATTGCGCTCATTAGCTTATCTGGATTTATACTATTTTTAATAATTGTGTAACCTTACACTTTCTACGGCCCGATAAAAATATGCTTACCTGTTTTGTGAGCGAATATGCAATTGGTAGTTATAGCTGGTTATTGATTACCGGTTATAACGTATTAGCAACCTCAACAGCGGTATTCTTAGCAGGATTGCTGCTAAGCATGAAAGCATCTAAAAAAAGTATTTTCACGCTGGGCATTTTTTGTTTTGGGATATTGTTGGCCTCAATATTTCGTACAGATTTTCCTTTAGGGCAGCCAACATTCTATGGTTTAATACACGCATTAGCAGCTTTGATTGCATTAATCTGTTTAGGTATTTCAATGATTGCATGGGGTTCTGTTTTTAAGAAAAATGAAAACTGGAAAAGTCTTTCAAAACCCTCTTTGTTTTTTGGTGTAATCAGCCTAGGGTTATTCATTGTTCACTTTGCCAGCCCTCTTTCAATTAAGGGCCTTACACAAAGGATCTTATTGCTATGGGATATAAGTTGGTTGCTTTTGGTAAGCAGTAGGTTGTACGATAATAGAATATAATTTTCAAGTAAAAGCCAAGCACTAATTTAAAATAACAATCAAGTTGGGAGGAGCGCTTTTTGATTTATATTAATTTTTAATTCACCTTTTTTTGTGTTTAATATGTAAAGGTTATAAATTAGAGGACATGTTGGTTTTTATACAATATTTAATAGTATTACCTAAGTTACTATATGCTTAAAAATTAATAAGAAAATGAAAATAATGTATAGATTAATACAAATAAAAATGAAGTTGATTTTTATTGTTTTTACAACTTTAAATGTTGTTGCACAAAATATACCTGCTGGCAAATATGACACTACAAATTATCCAAAAGACAGGAAAATCATCAACTCAATTAAAAATAGTTTTGATAAATCGTTGTCTTTAAATGGCAACTATGTTGGTATTGGCGCAGACGGAAAAATATCATACGGAATTCCTGCAGAACTCCAAACTTTCGTAAATGACAGCATTAGTTTTAAATCAATAACACCGTTGCCCGGTACAGAATTGCTTAGAATATTTAATGGTACAACTGCCATTAAAACAAAAACGGTAGATGTTGTTTTTGACTCACCAACAGGAGACGTTCATTTTAAAGTTATTAGAGCTGAAACTTTCATAAAGCAAAAAGGTAAATGGTATTTTGTTTTAGGGCAAGGACCAAATTTTATGACGCAAGAGGAATTTAATGGATATAAAAGACTACATACTAATGTAAATTAACAGGCAAGCAACTTTACTCCCTACCCACTTTATGCAACTCTATATTTGGTGCTGCAAATACGTTAAAACAAAACAGCAAATTTCTTTAAATAGGTTTTATCATTCCTAATTAAAAAAAGGAAAATTACATGTACATCTTATGGTAATAGTTTTTTGATAAATCGTATTGGCTATTACAATCTCAATCGTTTTTCTTTAATTTTTACTCTGGTATTACGATCCTTACTTAACCCTTCCTTGCTCTTCTGCCGATGCAGTAGTACGATCTCTTTTATCCTTTATGCTCTTACCAAAATTATGAGTAAACGTGAGTTTAAATGTGCGGTAGCCAAATCGAAGTTTACTGGTTGAGTAGATATTCTCAGATGGAATATCTGTAGTAACCCTAAAAACGGTGCTGTTAAAAATATCTTCTATTGCAAACCTAAACTTACTTTTATTGTCTTTACATTTTTTTTGTATCCCAAAGTTTGCCATTCTAAATGGCCTTGCTACAGAGGCACCAAACAATGCCTTACTGCCATAAAAACCCGATAGCTCAATACTGTAATTTTTGGGAAGTATAAAATTTTGAGAGCTGTTGAAACTATAATTTTCCTGTTCAATTGTAAAAGGACCTTTAGCAAAAGATACATTGATCTGTTGCCAGTTTCCCTGAATACTGTTTTGCATGTTCCACCATTTATTAACAGTAAAAGGGAGAGCAATACTAAGATTAAGCGTTTTGGTATTGTCTAAATTTTGAGCCGAAAAAATCTCCTTATTATTACTGTTTGTTGGTTGAAAATTAGCGATTGATCCATCCTCAGAAGTATAAGAAACAGAAAAAGAAAAATGTTTCAACAGGTAATCAAATTTATAGATATTGCTGAATGCAGGTTGTAAAGCGCTGTTGCCCGAAAAAAAAGAATATGGATCAATAAAAATTACAAACGGTGCCATGTCCTTAAATGTTGGGCGGGTTATGCGCCTGCTGTAAGATACATTGAAGGAATTGTTGTCGTTTATTTTTTGGTTCACAAACACGCTCGGAAAAAATTTGCCGTATTTTCTATCTATGATATTGGCCTGCAAGTCACTCCCAAGATTGGACGTTGTGAATTCGTATCGCAACCCAAGTTTGATACTTGTTTTGGTAAATGCGGCAATGTCGAAAGTCGTGTACAATGCAGCAATATTTTCTTTGAGGTGAAATTTTGAAGTTAGTTCCGGATCCTTTGTCCAGTTATTTTGTTGCTGGTTCTCTACTGCCACGTCATTTGTAAATTTAGAAAGTGCCAGCTTTGCGCCGCTTGATACATTTATTTTTTTACCTATCTTATTTGTATAATCAATTTTACCTACCCTAAAATTCAATGGTGTATTTTTTGTACTTCTTGTAAGTTGCTCCCGTAGAAATATACCTGAACCGTTGCTGTAAATATTTTTATAATCATTAGGATTATTATCCTTGTAATAGAGATAATCAAAGTCTGCCGACAAAACACCTCCTACATTGAATGTATGAGAGAAATTAACATTGCCCATATAATGTTTCCATTCGTTCAATTCATGGTTAACAATAGAAACACCGGTATCAGCAATACCGTTTTTAAATATAGAAAGTGTATTATCAGCTTTCATTATCCATTTTGTACGGTACCCCCCAATTAAAAACCCAACAATTGTTTTGGGTGAAACCTGTACATCAATTCCGATGCGGGCATTTTGCTGCCCGTCTTCTGGGCGTCTTTTTGTCACGGAATTATTTTCCAGGAGTAACCCAGGTGATGCCGAGCGATGTGCAAAATACCAATCCTGTATTTGGTTGTTCCATGTAAACGAGTAATCGCCAAATAGGTTTATTTTTTTATTGCGGTAATTAAAATTTACAGCTCCGGCAGAAGTATAACCGTGTCCATAACCGGCTGTTAGGGAATAAGATCCATTCATCCCTTTATTAGGATTGGAAATTAATATTATATTTATAAAGCCCGCATTGCCCTCTGCATCAAAATTAGCCGGAGGCGTTGTTATTAATTCTATACGATCAATGTTAGATGCATTCATACCGCTCAACATCTGCACCACCGCATCCATCGGCATTTGCGATAGCTTACCATTGATCATGATTTTAACTCCCTCTTTGCCGCTCATTGCAATAGAATTGCTTTGATGATTAACGATAACACCCGGCGATTTTTCCAGCACTTCCAGTGCCGTACCACCGGCTGACGTAATGCTGTTTTTTACATTTACCACCACACGGTCAATCTTTTGTTCAAACATGGGTTTACGTGCTTCAACAGTTACCGTTTCCAAATCCTTTTCGGCCTTAACGAGTTTAAAATCTGCTAGATGTAAATCCACTTTGTTCACCGCAACAGTTTCGGTAAAACCAGTCTTAAATCCTGCATAACTTATACTCATCAGGTATTGTCCGGTCACTACATTTTCAAAATTAAAATTTCCGTCAGCATTCGTAACAGTTCCTTTTATCAGGGACGAATCGCTGCTGTTTAATAATAAAACATTTACCCCGCCAAAAGGTTTGCCTGAAACCTCGATAATATTTCCATAAATTTTCACCTGGGCTTGTAAAGCTGTTTGCAACAAAACGAAAAAAATAAAAGATGCTACCAGGATAACCAATTTTTTCATCTCCCCTTAATTTAAATAAATATTAAATATAATATTTTTAATTTGCGTATTTACTTTTTAAATTAAAACCATCCCGGTCATGCCGCTTTAGGTTTTCCCAAATTAAATAATATGGTCCGGTGTTGCCGCCTACTAATTGGCAAGTTGCCTTAGGCCCCTAATTACGTTTTTTTAATTTTTTATAAACAGCCAAAACAAAAAAGACTACCCTTAAAAGACAGTCTTTTTTAGAATACATACAATAATTTATTACTTATTAAAGACCGGTATTTTTATCTTCCTCAACATTTTCACATTTAAAAATTACCTGCGCTATTTCCCCTGCGCCAGGAGCGCCTATTCCTTTAATCGCATTTGCTTCATGTGATTCAAATACTTCTGATAATACAATAACTGAAACTCCTACTCATGAAGTTGTAAAGTTGACATTATTAGAACAGGAAAAGGCTGAACCAAATGCTTTTGTAACTATATCTTCTGAATGTAGGAAAACATTATTGGGCAATGGGTTTTGACGCGACAACTTAACAACAAAGCAACTTTAGCAACTTATAAAGATGCAACTATTAAGGTTACATACTACAGTAAAACTAACACTGAATTAAGTTCAATAAATGAAGTTATATCTGAATACTTTAAGCCTAACTCTTCTATGAAGTATAAAATAAAATTAACAGGAGTAGATGGCGCTGCATCTATAAAAATTGAATTTGTATCAATAGATAATATCTAAGTATAAATTGAAAAATATTCTTTCCACTAAACTAAACCATTACTAGAAATGCAAAAGCTTTTATTACTAACATCCATTTTATTGATTTCAATTG
>JBBRPX010000111.1:0-11594 GCA_038227505.1 Chitinophagales bacterium | reverse complement strand
TACCCTTACAGGTCTGTTTAATATTTTACTCACGCCAGGTTTTTTATATGTTGTAAAAGTAATTCAAATTAAGGTTTTCTCTTTTAACAAATCTCTTTTTTAAGATTGGGTTACTTCTTTTGCTTAATGAGTATTGTAAAGCAAGACGTCTGAATTTTCTTTCACCTTATTTAATTAAAAAAAACAATGAGAAATTATATATTGCTTGCAGGCGTGGTATACTTTTTTTTAAGCTGTAATCAAAGGCAAAATTACAAGGAACAGTATGCTGAACAAAAAGATTCAACTTCTAATATTGCGCCGTTATCTTCTTTAGCAGTAAAAGAGTTTAAAGATTCTACCAAAAAATTTATACGAACGGCAGATGTAAAATTTAAGGTAAGCAGCGTTATAAATGCAACCTATGATATTGAAAATATCTGCAGCAAAAATGCTGGCTTTATAACTTCTACAGATTTGCAAAGCGATGTTGTTAGCGTTGAAAAAACACTAGTTACTGAAGACTCCACATTGCAAACAACATCTTACCATGTAACCAATTCAATTGTTTTAAGAGTTCCTAATTTACAACTTGATACCACGTTAAAAGAAATTGCCAAAAACATTAGTTACCTCGATCATAGAATTATTAAAGCAGATGATGTAAGCTTACAAATGTTTGGCAATACATTACCTCAAAAAAGGCTTGCAAAAAATGAATTAAGATTGACCAACGATATTGATGCAAACAATAAAAAGTTAACGCAAACAATGAATGCATAGGTGCAGTTGTTGAATAAAGGCGAGCAGGCTGATAATGCTCAGATCAATAATCTCTCGTTTGCCGACCAGGTAAAATACAGCACAGTTACGTTATTGATATACTAGGCTGAAACCACTACCAAAACTATGATGCCTATTGCCCCAAAAGCAAAAGTTTACGAAGTTCCATTTTGGGAACAAATATGGGAAAGTATACAATATGGTTGGAGCATGGTTGTAAACTTATTGGTATTTATTGCGAATTTTTGGGCGGTGTTAGTGGGTGGATATTTATTGTTTGGATTGTACAAATGGAACAAAAAACTTAGCTATTTTAAATAAAAAGTACTAGAAGCAAAGCATTGTTGTGGAGTAAAAATCTTAAGCTTTGAGAGTAAAAAAATTAAATTGCATTAATGCAAAAACCCTAACCATTTAAAAATTATAACGAAAACCAACTAAGATATAGCCAGGTAAAATTTTAATTTTTGATAAGGTTTGCAATCCATTATTTTGACCAATATTCAATAAATTGGGCGAATTGAGGTTAAGAATATTATCCCCTGTAGCTGAAATTTCATATTTATTTTTTATTTTTTTTCTAACCATGTACCCTATGTTTAATATGGTAGAAGATTGGAAATAATTCGAAAACTGGTAAAGTTTTTTGATGTTTAATTCATAGAAGCATTTTTTTTCATTCCACTTTAAAGTGATTGATGGTTGCAGTTCATTTAATTTGATGGTGGTATTATTAAAAGTAAATTGAGTTATTTTAATGTCATTTGTAATATCCATTTGAAGTTTGGAATTAGGGAAAATACTGATCAACGAATTTCGAAAAGTGAGTAATGAAAATCGAGTACTGGTTTTTACACCCCTAAAATAATAATTGTTTTGAATGTGATAAGCTGTGATATTTATTTTACTAATCAAAGTTTGTCTTAGGAGTTGTCTATCGTCATTCAAATAGGTCATATACCCTCTGTAATTAGGAATATAATATGATCGATTAACGATATAGTTACTATAAATTAATGGATCTATGACAATTTTACCCTTGCCGTTTATCAATGTAAAAGAAATAGAAGAATTTTTCGCTTTTAAAGCCCTCACAGAAATATATGCTATAGATAAGTTCTTTTCTATATTGGGAATTGTATTTATTAATAAACTATTATCATATAATTCCCTATAGCTTTCTATAAATATGTTTTTATATATACTAGTTAAGAAAGGCATGGTAGAGGTTTTGTTTATATTTAAATTTATTTGATTTAATCTTTTTGTAAAATAGGATATCCCGCTTCTGTAGTCCAAAAGGTTATTAAAACTTTTTTGGACAGGTGAACCATTAAAGGAAGAAAAATATTGGTAAGCAGTACCACTTATGTTAAAGGAAACTTTGTTGAAAAGATTTCTACTGGAAGAAAAACTTTCGCTAATAGATTGTCTAGAATTTGAACTAGACAAAGAAAAAACATTTTGCGTGACTATGTCATTTAAAGATCTATTTTGATTATTCTCTTTTTTAAAATTTATATTGACATAAAGTGGAAATTTCTTTTTAGTTCCATAATTGATCCCGCTTTGTAATTCAACTGTATTAAACTGATTTTCCAATATTATTCTGTTATTACTTGATAATATTACTTCTTGATAAAGTGGTTGATTTGAGAGCAGGTTAACATTTCGCTTTTGGTTATTAATAGAATATTTGGCATAAGCAGATATTGACGAGAATTCTGTAATATTTTTTTGTAGAGTTACGTTTGTATTTAACGTTAATACTTTTTTATTTATTACTGAATTAGTATTTAAATATCTTCCTTGTAAGCTGCTTACAAATTCAGCATTATTATTTTCTTGGCTGTTACTTAGCTTTAAACTTAATAACATTTTTATTTTAGGAGAAAGGGTAGTATTTGAATTTGCATCTACAAGAAAAAGGGGTAATTGGTTTTTTTTTGAAGTGTTTTCAAATGTCTTTTGCAGTGTTACTAAATTTAAATACTCAGAAATATTTTGCTCCTTTTGATTTGGCAAATGTGCTAAGGCGAATATCTGAATCTTCGTAAATCTTTTTATAGAATCAATTATTGATAAAGCAGAAAAAATATTTTTAGATAATTGTATTTTATTATCGCTAAAAAGAAACTTAGGCAATTCGTTACTATTGATTACCCTCGATTGTTGAGATCCTAATTGGCTATTATCCTCATCATTATTTCCACTTGTTATTTCCAAATAATCATCCAGGGTAAGTGGGCTGTTGCCTACATTATTCATAGAATTTACAAAAGAAAAACTAGCATTCTTTTTAAATTTAAATGCATTCAAATTGCCTGAATATTTATTTAAAATCCCACCATTTATTTTAAAATTTGCAATAATTTTATTTTTGTATTTCGAATTTAACCTTAAATCTAAAATGAGTTTTTCTCCACCAAATGCGCTTTCCGATTTTTGTCGATAAATATCTACTTTGCTAACTGCTCCCGCATCAATATTTTCTGTAACCAGTTGTTGCATTTTACCAAACACATTATTGCCTTCCACTTTTACTTGATCTACTTTTCTTCCTTGGTAAAAAACTTTCCCATTCTTATCTATAGAAATTCCGGGTAATTTTTGTAAAGCCTCCCCAACATTCTTTTCTGAGCCATCTGTAACTGACTGCAAATTATAACTAATGGTATCTTTTGAGATCTTAGAATAAATGATTTTTGTGTTTATTATAACCGGAGCTAAATCTGTAACTCTTTTCCTTAATAGAATTAGAATTGTATCACCAGGGATGATTTTGGTACAAATAACAGTATCAAAATAATTAAAACACGTGGCTATTATGCAGCATTCCTTTTCAGCTAAATTAAATGCGCTTATCCCATTTACATTTGTAAATCCAAATGTAAAAACACTGTTATAATCTTCAGTTTTAACCAAACGTAATGATGCATTTGGAATAATGCCTTTGTCATTTAAATCGCTAATTTTTACAACAGTTACCTTTTGTGCAATTGCGTATTGGCTTACAAAAAAACTAATTAGATACAATAACTTTCGTTTCAACTGTAGTATGTTGATTTGTGTTTGTTTTATTTTTAGTGATAATAATTTTTCCGAGTACTGCATCTAATTCTTCTTCTGATACAGCTTTAGTAATGGGCATGTTTATTTTTTTGTTGATATTAGTAGCAGAACTATATAAGAATTCATCATTTTCTGGGGTAATCAATTTTATTACCAAACCAGGTAAATTGCAAATTCCATTTGGTCCACCTATTTTACCATTGCCCGTGGAAAAAAAAGCAGTTCCAAATTTTTCGGATATTGCCTTTTTACAAGAAAATCCTTCAATTAAATAATCTTTTTTACTTTCAATAATCCAATTCTCATCAGCTATTTTATAATAATATAAAGTCGTGTCTAGCAAGTTGAATTTAAACGTTGTTCTATTTTCATTAAATATTCTGAATACTGATGCAGTGTTGTATTTATCAATATTTTTTGTCTGATCATCTTTTACGCTTTTTTCGACTGCAGAATTTAAATAAAAATAGCTTTTTATATTATCGGTAAGTAGAATGAATTGCAAGATCTTAACATTGTCATTATTAATAATTTTAGATAATTTTTTACCAGGTTTTTGTAAATAAATTATCTGCCAAGTTTGATTATTTTCATTGTTACTTGTTGAAATGTTGATATCCCTATCCGTTGGGTTACTATCAATTTTTGGTTGACTTACTTGCTTTGTATCCGCAAACAAAATATCATTATCGCTTATTTTTTTATTTGTATTATTTGTACACTGTTGAAATAATATGCATACTAGAGCAAACGGGAAAATTTTACTTTTATAATTTTTCAAAACGTTGTTTTTTTTACTTGAATAGTTGTAGTCGTTGTTGTAGTTCCATTTTTAGAGACTGTTTTACCAGACTTAACTCCATTCTTTTTGCCGGGTATTCCTATATTATTAATGCGATTTCCAAATTCTTCCCAACTTATCATTTCAAATTGTCTAGAGAATTTTATTGTTAAAGGCATTAATGATTTTTCAATTTTTTTTACCTGAATTACCATACTTTTTGTATCAATTTTTATTATTAATCCAGGTAGACCCCAATAGGCTCTCGGACCATCAAATATGGGATATGCATCAGAATAAAAAGCAGTATCGCCTTCGTTGTTAATTGCTTTGCGGGTAAGCAACCCGCCAATACTTAGAGTGTCTTTCAAAAGTTGCCATTCATACGATTTACTGGATCTTGTAACAATTAAATTTTCGCCAGTATTATTTGCCAACAAGTAAAGTGAGTCTTTTGTAAGATCCTTATAGTATATCATTGATGGTTGCTTGGGGTTAAAAATAGAAATACTGGCATTTAACTCGTCAGCATTCGTTTTTATAGTTTTTTTTTGGTTATTGGTACTAATATTATATTCCGATTGCAATCCGTTGGTTTTTAAGATTGCTTTCTTACCTCTAGCATATTCTTTAAGTAAATCTATTTGTTCTTTTGACATTCCTCGTAAATGAAGAGTATCTATTTTTTGCACCTCAGAGTATTCTATTTCATAAGTGTTTCTGCTTTGGGAAATTGTTTGTGAAAAAACATTGTTTCGAACAAGCAAAATAGTTAATAAATAAATGATAATCTTCATGATACAAAATATTTTAAATGAAAAAAGGTATAAAGCTATTTAAACCCTATACCTTTTTACGTAATTAAGGATAAGTAACCGTAGTAGTAACTGTAGTCGTAACTGTAAGCCAATACAGTATTTCACCATAAGGTCCGTACACAGCAAAAGTATCTACAGTAGTTACCGTTGTAATAACAGTTCGAAATAACGGCTTTGCATTTACTACTTTTTCAATTTTTGCAAAGTTAAAAGCGCCAATGCTATTTGCACTTACTGAACCGAAAGTAAGCAATAATGCAAAAAACAGAGAGTACAATTTAATTTTTTTCATAATTGTAATAATTTGTTTTAAGTTAAAAATTATTTAAATTTTCGTATTTTTTTATCGCCTTTTTCGGAAAATTCAGCGTCATTTTTTATAGTGCGTAATGATTACACTTACCTTTTTTCTTTTTCTTTGGGTCAATTAAGGTGTACCGTCCCGCAATTCTTGCAAGAAATATTTTAATAATTATTACATTTCGTCAGTGGTTATAAATTATTGGTTATAAAAACTTTTTAATTTATAATTTGATTTACCTTTTTTGATTGTTGACACTTTTAAAAACCCATTGTATGTAAATCGCTCAATGCTTTGGCAAAGCCGCAATCATATACATCCCCACATTTTTCTTATTAATAGAATAATAAATATAAAGTAATCATTTAGTATTACCAAATTAATTATTTGTTTTTGATTTTGCACATGGTAAAAATGCCATGACACAAGTTGAATTTCAGGTAAAATTGGGGCAACAAATTGCCAAACTCCGCAAGCAGAAATTGTTTTCTCAGGTAGAATTTGCATACATGCTTGATAAAGAAAAACAGAATTTAAATAAAATTGAAAAAGGAAAAACAAATCCTACAAGCTGGACACTCTATAAAATTGCAGAATTGTTAGAAGTTAATGTAGCGGACTTATTTGATTTTTAAAGGGTAGCTTTTATCTCAGTAAAATAAACCTGTAAGGTTTTTAAAACCTAATAGGTTTTTAAAATTAGTTTTAGAATAGTTATTGCTTTGTATAATAAACACCGAACTTTTGCCTAATTAAAAAACAAATGATGAAGGGCTGCGTTGTTTAGACGCATATTCTTTTTTGTTGCCTTTTAACAAAAAAAGATAGGAGGCGGGCAACGAACAAATGTTCAAGATTGGTATTTGTACAAAGCCCCAAATAAAAAAAAGCAGCCTCAAAAAATTTTGAAGGCTGCATTTTTGATAAAAATTATTTTACTGATTAAATATTGCTAAAGCTTTTTCTATTCTATTAATAGTTTCTTGTTTACCAATGGTGGCAGCTATTTCAAACACACCCGGACCAAATTTTGCACCAACCAACATTACCCTCAATGGCATTTGTAAGTCTCCGGGCTTTATATTTTTTTCCGTTGCTAATTCTTTAAAGTATAATTCCATAGTTGTAGCTTCAAAATTTTCAACTGAATTTATTTTACTGATAAAAGCAGTGAAAAAATCATTTTTATCTGTATTCCATTTTGTTTTTACCGAAGCAACATCCCATGTAATTGGTGCTTTATAAAAATAGCCTGCCTGCTCGTAAAAGTCAGTTAGTAAAGTGCAGCGACCTTTAACTAACTCAAGCACATTTGAAAAATATTTTTCGTCATCTATGATAATATCTTTTTGTGCTAATATATTTTTTACCCTTTCACTGTAATGCGTTGCGGGTAATTTTTGTATCCATTGGTGGTTGAACCATTTTGCTTTTTCAAAATCAAATTTTGCTCCGCCTTTGTGTACACGATCCATGCTAAAAGCGTCTATCATTTCATCTATAGTAAAAACTTCTTGCTCTGTACCGGGGTTCCAACCAAGCATGGCGAGCATGTTTAAAAATGCTTCAGGTAAAAAACCAAGCTCTTTAAAACCTTTTGTAACATCACTGGTTTTCGGGTCTGTCCAATCCATAGCATATACGGGAAAGCCAAGCCTGTCACCATCTCTCTTGCTAAGTTTGCCATTACCATCCGGTTTTAATATGAGTGGCAAATGCGCCCACTCAGGCATATTTTCTATGCCAAACAAATGTTTCCAAAGCAGTAAATGCACTGGTGCACTGGGCAGCCATTCTTCTCCACGAAAGGCATGGGTAATCTTCATTAAAAAATCGTCTACCACTACCGCTAAATGATAAGTTGGCATTCCATCTGCTTTTAATAAAACTTTGTCATCAACATTATTTGTGTCAAAAGTAATTTCGCCACGTATCATATCTGTAAAGGAGATAGTGCTGTTTGCTTCAACTTTTATCCTGATAACATACGGTTTGCCTGCAGCAATAAGATCAGAAGTTTCTTCAGGTAAAAGGCGCAGCGAATTGTTCATTTTTAATCTTTTACCTGCATCATATTGTAAACTTGCATTGCCTTCTGCTTTGCGTCTTTCCCGCATGGCTTCAATTTCTTCAGGTGTATCAAATGCATAATAAGCATGCCCTTCAGCAACTAATTTTTCTGCATATTCTTTGTATAAATTTTTTCTTTCGCTTTGGCGATATGGAGCATAAGGTCCACCTTTTACGACACTTTCATCTGCTTCTATTTCACACCATTTTAAGCATTTAAAAATATATTCTTCTGCTCCCTGTACAAATCTTGACTGGTCAGTATCTTCTACCCTTACAATAAAATCGCCATCATTTTTTTTTGCAAATAAATAATTATATAAAACTGTTCTTACACCACCAAGATGTAAGCCGCCGGTTGGGCTTGGTGCAAAACGTACTCTTACTTTACTCATAACTACAAATATACAATTTCAAAAAAAAAGCTTTGCAATTCAGATTAATATTATTCTACTAAAAAAAATGCCCCGATTACGGAGCATTTACTAACGATTGCATTTTCATTTATCTAAGTAAAAAAGTTCTTGGAGGTCTTCCGTCAATTGAAATTGTTGCAATTCTGTCGCAAGTGCCATCGCCATAATTTATAGTTGCTAGATGGTTTGGTCCCTGAATTTGATAAATCCCCTGATCAATATTTTCACAAATTGTTTTCTTTTGCAACGCTGCAATAACAGTTCCTACTCTCACCTTTCCTGTAGAATTTGTAATGGTTCTAGTGCCTGTTATTGAATAAACATCGTCTAATAAACTGTTTGTAGAAGAACCCGCTGTTTGTACAACATTTTGAGTCCCTTCATGCAACCAAAAATCTCCGTTAGGTGCTGTAATTTTTCCATTTACGCATACGCGACTCCAGCTTTTTACACCTGCAGAACTTGTATTTGTCCAAGTGATGGTTCCTTCCTTTTTATACCCACCAACGTAATAATTATTAAAAGTCATAGTTGCAACACTTCCCGGACGACGTATCGAGTCAGTCAGCGTAATGTTGACGATTCCTTTGCGAGTTACACCATTGTTTGAAGTACAACCGCCGGTACCAAAATCAATTACAATAGTCTTTGGGAAACCATTTAGTGGAGTAACAGTAATATTTGCACAACTTAATGTGCCTGTTGTTTCGTTAACGCCCGCACCACGAGATCCCTGTAGGTTTTTATCGAATGCGGCTTCGTTTAAAACGTCGTTTGCATCCTGCGTTAAATTTTCGGAAATACCTTCATTAGCACTTAGTGCAAACGTGGTTTCTATTTCATCGGTTTCATTTGTACTGCTGTCTTTTTTACAAGATGCGAGCGTTATTATTGCAAATGCTGCACATGGTAAAAGAAATTTTAGTTTCATAATAATAAGTTTAAAAGTTTTAGTATTTTAAATTGTTAAGAATAGACGAATGGCACGAGAGAAAGTTTAATGGTAGTTAAAGTTTAATTTTACAAAATGTTCTATTTTATTAAAACGCCTAAATGGTTGCAGTTAATACACCCCAATAGGATTTGGGAAATGGATGTAACTAAAAAAGAAATTTTTTTAACCTTCGATGATGGACCTCATGAAACTGTTACAAATTTTGTTTTAGATGAATTAAAAAAATACAATGCAAGTGCAACTTTTTTTTGCATTGGTGATAATGTGGTAAAATACCCTGATGTATACCGACGTATTCTTGATGAAGGACACGCAGTAGGAAACCATACACAGAATCATTTAAACGGGTTTAATACAGACAGTAAAATTTATGTAGATAATGTGTTAGAGGCTTCAAAATTTATAGATAGTAATTTGTTTAGGCCACCATATGGGCGCATAAAATCTTTTCAGGCAAAAGTGCTCACTCAATTAAAAAAGCCATACAAAATAATTATGTGGACGATACTTAGTGGCGATTTTGATTTTAAAATATCTCCAGCACAATGTTTAGAAAATGTGTTGTTTAAAATATCAGAAGGAGCAATAGTTGTTTTTCACGACAGCGAAAAAGCCGCTGAAAGAATGATGTATGCTTTACCGAAAGTGTTAAATATATTAAGTGAAAAAGGATACAGCTTTAAGAAAATTTCAAATTCGGCGGTCGAATCGAACGGTTTTTAAAATGGGCCTGGGTAGAAACCCAGGCCCTTTTTTAATCCGTACCCTATGAAAACTGTGTACAAATTACGGTAGATATTATTAAGAACAATAATATTTAGCGAATTTTTTAAATTTTTATTAAATATTTTATGATTGATACCCATTGTCATTTGTATACCAAGGAATTCGATGAAGATATTGACCTTGTAATTGAGCGGGCTATAAAGGAAGGTATTACTAAAATGTATTTACCGGCTATAGATTCGAGTTACACAGAAAGAATGTTTGAGTTGGAAAATAAATTTCCTTCGCACTGTTTTGCAATGGCCGGCCTGCATCCATGTTCAGTAAAGGAAAATTTTGAAGAAGAATTGTCCAATGTAGAACAGTTATTGCAAAAGCGAAAATTTAGTGGCATTGGAGAAGCGGGGCTAGACTTTTACTGGGATAAAACCTTTATTAAAGAACAATACATTGCGCTCGAACGGCAGATATTATATGCACTGAAATATAACCTGCCGCTTATTCTGCATACAAGAAATGCCACACAGGAGACAATTGATGTTATAAAAAAATATAGCGATACAGGAATAAGAGGAATCTTTCACTGCTTTGGTGGCACTTTGGAGGAGGCAAAACAGATCATAGAGATGAATTTGTTTTTAGGTATTGGTGGCGTGGTTACTTATAAAAACGCAGGACTAGCCGAACTGTTGCAGCATGTGGATTTAAAAAATTTAGTTCTTGAAACAGATGCACCTTATCTTTCGCCTGTGCCTATGCGTGGTAAAAGAAATGAAAGTGTTTATTTGAAATATATAGTTGAAAAAATTGCGTTAGTAAAAAATATAAGTACGGAAGAAGTGAAAATTATTACAACGCTAAACGCAGAAAAAATATTCGGTACATAAATATTGAAAGTGTATTTTTGCCGCCATTTAAAAATGGAGACGTGTCCGAGTGGCTGAAGGAGCACGCCTGGAAAGTGTGTATATGGGTAACTGTATCGAGAGTTCGAATCTCTCCGTCTCCGCAAGGGAAAATCTTTAAAAATAAGAATTTTCCCTTTTCTTTTTTAAGTCAGTCGGTCTCCTAAAGAAAAAGCTAAAGGGTTTCAACATTTCAAATAAACCATATACTAACGCTGCACACTTTTCCAACAAATATTTTTCATCCAATACTTAAATTTGGAACGTTTTATGTTTTAAATAATATTATTCATTTTAAAAAAATAAATTATGGAAAACGTAGATGATACTATCAACCAAAAGCCGAAAGGAAATATTTTGCAAAACAAAAATCGGGAAGACGAAGCTTCTAAGGAAAATTTATCTGGAGAATCGCACGAAAATGTAACTAAGAAACAGGAAGAAAATGTTACTCAACAACCACCCATTAAAACAGGGCAGGACTCAAACAAAAAATAATTTGTAAAATTTCCCAGTGTGTCACTTCTCTATTTTAATTTAATTCAGAGAAGTTACTTTTTACTTAATAAAAAAAGGACAGACTTAAATGAGGGCACTGAAAAAGTAGTTGTTTTTATAAAAGTTTTTTTAAAGCGATTAGGTAAAATACAATTTTTACTTAATCGCTTTTATTTATTCCAATATTGTGGGTAGTGATTTATGGCGACCTGCTGATGTAGGTATTAAAATAAGGAGTTTCTATTCCGGTTTTTAGCGTTTTTTTCAACTATCACATTAGTTTAATAATT
>JBBRPX010000110.1:0-11626 GCA_038227505.1 Chitinophagales bacterium | reverse complement strand
TATAGGTTTGGGGAATCAATTTGTTTTTTGTTTCGTGTGACACGAACCTTTAGATTTGTTTTTGTAGTAATTAAAAGTCAATACATTTTAAGCGTAATTAAAAGGGCAACAAAGAAATTTTTGGCTACTATTTCGTGCGCTACGAACCGAGGCCTATGCCAAAAGAATATTTTAGAAATAATACTACAGCATTTACAACAAAAAATATTTTGGAGCCGGAGAACTTTGGCATGCTTATTACAAACAAACACTAAGATGAAAATAGGGTAAAAAAATCTATTTCCTTTACAACTTTATGATCGTATCATCCCATCAAAAAGGCTGGAAAATTATCACCCAACGTTCGCATGGATTGCTGGCTGCAATGATATCATATCAATATAAGATTGATTTGCCTGTAGAAATTATTGTTCCTGCACTTCTTGCCATTGCAGAGCATGATGATGGCGTAACTGAAACGCTGGCCGATCAAAACCTTACAGATGCAGGTGCGCCTAGAAACTTTACAGTTGCCGACTGCAAAAGTAAAACCGATATAACACCATTGCTCAGCCTGATGGAAATTGGAAGCTCTAAAAGTCAACTGAATGGTTTGCTCACTTCTCATCATTTAAAATTTTTATACGATGGTGATAAACGAAAAACGGATAAAGGGCTCGATAATTTTTTAAAGGATCAGGAAAAATACCGTACATCTGTTTTAAAAAATTTAAATATTAATAAAAAATATGCCGATCGGTTACATAGATTTTTAGAATGGGGTGATGCGTTATCGCTGTTGATCTGTTTGGATAAAATACAGTCCGATGGAAGAAAAATGGAGATTTCCGAAAGTCCCGATGGAGATATGAGCTTAGTACAGTACAAACCAAATAAAGATATTTGTATTGAACCGTGGCCATTTAAGAGTACTTCTTTTAATGTATTTTATGAATACAAAATTTTAGAGCAACTACAATTTAAATCTATAGAGGAATTCAATGAAGTTTACAAAGCTGCCAAAGTAAAACAAGAAGTATTTACCTTTTCAAAATAGGTATTAGTGGCAATGTTTACACCTGATTATTAACATAAATGACTGTTTAGTTTACTCATGAAAAAATTCTTTCTAATGTTTCGTATGTGTCCGTTTTTTGTTTACCGGTTGGTGTCTCCACCAACCGGAATTAAAAGATTTGTTTACATCCTTAAACGCTAAATAAATGCTCTAATCGTTTTTTTAATCAAAACGTTTCTATCGATGAAGACACCAACCGATAAATAGTTTAACCTATAGCCGATAATCTGTAATTATTCCAAATTCATCAATGCCAAATTCATAAAATTTTGCACTGCTCCATTTGTAGTCTTCGGGGGTAATTGCAAGTTTCCATTTTTCAGCTACCGGATTACAATGTATATAATTCAATTTCTGTAGAAAACTCTTTTCTGAACTCAAACTAATTGCTAACGGATCTCTTTTCCAAAATTGAAAATTTCTATCTGATTTTTGAGAAGCATATTTATTTAAATCCTCAGGTTTATTTATTTTTAAATATTTCTGAAACCGATGTGCTGTAAATTTCGAAAAACTACCAGCGGCACTTTCTTTTCCATTCAAATCCAGCATATTCCAAATTAGATGAATGTGGTTTGGCATAATTACAAACGCATATATTGTTATTTTATTTGCATTTACCAAGTATCGCCATGAATCGATTATTATCATTTTCAAATTATCATCTGAAAGCAAATATTTAAATTCGAAAATACTATCGGTATAAAAATAAGATTGCAGTGTGTCCATCTGCCCCTGTCTTCTGTAAGGATTTGTTTCCATTTATTAAAGATAATTCGAAAATCTAATCGTTTTTAGTCAATCCATTTCGTTTGGTGAAGACACCAACCGATAAGAAAATCGCCCCTAAATGTATGTTCGGTAGCATTGCCTAATTTAAAACGCTTGGCGATGTTGTCAATGTATTGTTCTACAGTCATGTAATGTTTTCAGCTTAGTTTGAGCAAGATACTAATTGTAAGGAAGAATTTTTTTGCTACCACATAAAGTAGAGACATTAAAACTTCGCATTATTTATTCGCAGAGAAAGCAACAAATTTTTGCTCGCAGATTTGCTCGGATGTTTTTTTGATTCGTTGTTATTTCAATAATTAAAAAGTACTAAACCGAAGTGGGAGTTATTATTTCAGTTGATCGGCAGGTCGGGAGACAGCGGCTTGGCATCTACGTTGATGGGATTTTTTATTTTAGAGAGAGGTAAAATAGCCCATCAGAGGTAAAAGAAATTGAGTTTTATCTTTTTGTAGTAGATGATTTTATCGTCTTGCAATTCGTGTAATAAGAATATGATTACAAACATCGGTTGGATCCTCTTTCCAGTCAACTTTTACATAAATAGGAAATGTGTCACTTTCTTTTATTCCAATATCGATACCATTGTTTGATATTAGTCTAAAGTCGCCGGTGTAAGGTTTGGTCTCACCATTAAAAGTAATCATTAGTCCTCCGCAACAAACACAAGTCCTTAAGTCAGTTCCTGTGAATACAGCGTCATTCATGTATAGAGTCTCTTTTTTACAGGAAATGAATAATAAAACAATAGCTGTCAAAGTGATAAATGCAGATATAATTGTCTTTTTCATACTCGTATTTATATAATGACAACAAATATATCGTAGGTGTTGCATCAAGGTTGCACACAAAATAATATTATACGAAATTCAATAATTACCCTGATTTATAACTATAAATTAGTCATAAAATAATTGTGAGCCATTTGCAATTTTCTTTCCCACAACTTAATAGATTTTATTGGTAGCCTTCAAACCATACCTTTGCACGCAGCACGATTTTAAATTACATTTTAACCATTGTGCAGCATCAGTTATTTAACCTTTCATTAACCCCTAGGCATTTATTTTTGCCGCCTAAGAACTTATTATGAGAAAAATTTTTGCAATTGCAATTGCATGTACCATTTCTACCCTTGCTTTTTCGCAGACAAAAACTAAAATGCCTGTAAAACTTGGCAACCGTGCGGCAGATCATTTAATGATACAGCTTGCATCTAATTATTGGAGTGGCACGGCTGACAGTGTTAGCAACTATCTTAAAAGTTTTAACCGCAGTGCCAATGTATATATAATGTATGATAAGCCGTTTAAAACCAACCCACGCCTAAGTGCAGGTATTGGTGTAGGGATAGGTACCAGCAACATTTATTTTAATAAAATGGAAACCCGTATTACAGCATTTAATCCAAAACTACCGTTCATCAGGACTGATACTGGAAACAATTACAAAAAATATAAACTTGCCACAGCTTATCTTGAAATACCTGTTGAGTTAAGGTATATGGCAAGGCCTGAAACCCCCAACAAATCTCTTAAATTAGCACTTGGAGTAAAAGTGGGTACATTGCTAAATGCGCATACAAAAGGCAAGAACCTACAAAATTCAGGTGGTAACAAACTAAACGGATTCACTGTTAAGGAAAGTTCTAAATCGTATTTTAATACCACAAGAGTTGCGGCTACAGCCCGTGTAGGTTATGGCATTTTTTCGTTGTTTGGTGCATACAACATAACCGGTATTTTTAAAGATGGCGTAGCGCCAGATACCAAATTGTTACAGGTTGGAATTGTCATAAGTGGTTTATAATTTTTTCACATAAGCTATTATAAAATAACTATAGTTAAAAATCCCTCACTGATTGAGGGATTTTTGTTTGCTGTAAACTAAAAGGCTAATTTCGCACCTCCCTTAACAATATCAATAGATATAATGTAATGAGCGATGCAATAAAACATGAATGTGGACTTGCTTTTATAAGACTCCGCAAACCCTTTAGTTACTACCAACAACAATACAATTCAGTTTTATACGGCCTAAATAAACTGTATCTTCTTATGGAGAAGCAGCACAACCGCGGACAGGATGGTGCAGGCATTGCAGCAGTAAAACTAAACACAGAGCCCGGTTATCCATTTATGTATAGGCTGCGCAGTTGCGCACAGCAGCCCATTGCAGATCTTTTTCAGCAGATAGGTAAAGAAATAGAAGAAATAGAAAAATACCAGCCAGATATTAAAAGCCATCCAGGATTAATGAAAGGTCATATTCCAGTTTTGGGTGAGGTGCTGCTGGGACATTTACGGTATGGTACACAGGGCAAAAATGATGTTCAGTTCTGTCATCCATTTATTAAAAAAAATACGATCCCATCCAGAAATCTTGCACTTGCCGGCAATTTTAATCTTGTAAACACAGACGAGCTTTTTAGCTTGATAAACATTGACCCCGGAACTTTTGAAAAGCAGAGCGACCTTGCTGCCATGATGGAGGTGCTATATCATTTTCTTATTAAAGCAGATGAACTAAACCCCGGCAATCCAGATATTATAAGCATGCTAAAAAAAGCCGTTCCTTTATTTGATGGAGGTTTTAATTTTGCAGGCATAACAGGCAATGGTGATGGTTTTATTATGAGGGATGCGCATGGTATTCGGCCATCTTATTATTACGTAAACGATGAAATTATTGTAGGCGCAAGTGAGCGTGCTGCCATACGTACAGCATTTAACCTGGAAGAAAATGAGGTGAAGGAATTAATGCCAGGCACCGCACTCATATCTAAAGCAGATGGCAGTTACAGTATTGAACAGATTGTGCCGGCGCAGGAAAGAAAAGCCTGCAGTTTTGAGAGAATCTATTTTAGCCGTGGCAGCGATGAAAAAATTTACAGGGAGAGAATTGCGCTTGGGTATTTTTTAAGCAGCATTGTTTTAAAAGCAGTTGATTACGACCTCAAGAACAGTATTTTTTCTTTTATACCCAATACTGCGGAGACCGCTTTTTATGGTTTGATAAAAGGGGCCGAAGACTATTTAAATGAGATTAAAAAAGAGCGCATATTAAGTTGGAACAAAGATTTTGATGCAGAAAAGTTATCAGAAATGATAAACAGAAAAGTTCGCATTGAAAAAATTGCCATTAAAGATGTAAAGCTTCGCACTTTTATTACAGAAGACAGCAGCCGAAACGAAATGGTGCAGCACGTATATGATATTACTTATGGCACTGTTAAAAAAGACCAGGATACACTGATTGTTATTGATGACAGCATTGTGAGAGGTACTACACTGAAAGAAAGTATTATTAGAATGCTTAACAGGCTTAAACCTAAGAAGATAATCATTGTATCTTCCGCTCCACAAATACGATATCCTGACTGTTATGGAATAGATATGAGTAAAATGGGAGATTTTATAGCTTTTAAAGCTGCGGTTGCTTTATTAAAAGAAAGAGGCGATGAACAGGTACTTATAGATATTTTGGAAAAGTGTAAAGACTTACAGCGCAACAATAAACTGCACACAGAAAACCTTGTGAGACTGGTTTATAAATCATTTACACCCGAAGAAATATCGGGCAAAATAGCGCAACTGATAACTCCGGAAGATGTAACGATACCGGTAGAAGTAATTTACCAAACGATAGAAACGCTACACGAAGCCTGCCCTAATAACAAAGGGGACTGGTATTTTACAGGAAATTATCCTACTCCGGGTGGAAACCGTGTTTGTAACACAGCTTTCATTAATTTTATGGAAGGGAAGAATGTAAGAGGCTACTAATTTTGGCCTAGAATTAATTTATGCCTGCACAAATTATCAAAACCAACTCTAATTATGATTGACAACAAAACCGGAAACAGTAAAAACATGAATATTCTTATTATAGAAGATGAAGGCGATATTTCGTTGATTTTAAACCTAATGCTGAAAAAGGAAGCCATAAACATTGAACATGTGACTACTTTAGCCAAGGCAGCAACACAGTTACAGCAACAAAACCCAAATATTGTCATAATCGATAACCAGTTGCCTGACGGGTTAGGAATAGATTACATTAAACAAATTAAAAGCAATTATCCGCTCATTAAAATAATAATGATTACGGGCAATGCCGATATTACAGATAAAGACACTGCCTTGCAAAACGGTGCAGATGTTTTTCTTGCAAAACCATTTACAAAAGAGCAAATACAGGCAGCAATAGAAAGTGTTTCTTCTTTAAAAATTGCATAAGAAACCACCAATACCCTTCAAATGTTTAAAAGAGATATAAACAATTGAAGGGTATTTTATTTTACAGATTATATAGACCCGATCTGTACAAGGTGTTCATAGGTTTGTTATCCCAAAATAGTTCAAAATCTTCCAGCCCTGCATTGCTATAGTTGTCATTTATTTGTTGTAGGGTTAACTGGGTTTTATTCGCTATTTGCAAAAGCGGAAGCATTTGACTAAGCCATTCACCTTGCTGTTTTAAAACCTGCAGTTGTTGAACATGTCTTTTGTTTACGAATGTGAGCGTAGCCATCTCCCTCGTATTTCCTTTTTTTGATTGTGTAAAGAATTCCACAGTAGGTATATTTCCTGTAAAAATGACCTGTGAGGTAGCTTTTAAATTGTTCAACTCCGGTTCATTTAATGCATTCACAATAAAATCTGCAGCCACTTTTGTTTTTGGTATTTTATGTTCGAACCATTTTTGCAAAGGATCATCAATACCAATATTGTGCATATAATTAAAGAGCGATTTTTTTAATCCATAGCCAAAACTATCGTGATCGCCACCAGTTTCATCTTCATACTCAACATCATTGTTTGCAAATGAGCCGATGGTTTCGCTCAATGTTTTTATATTATATTTTGCAGGATTTAAACCCACAGGGCTGTGAGCCGTTAAGGCGAACCGATGCCAGAAAGCGGATTGCAAAACACCTGCAGCAAAAAGCTGGCGAACCATTTCCAAAGAATCAATCGTTTCCTGATCAGTTTGTGTAGGGAAGCCATACATTAAATATGCGTGCACCAATATACCTGCCTCTGTAAAATGGCGGGTCACTTTTGCCACCTGCTCTACAGTTATTCCTTTTTCTATCAATTTTAAAAGACGATCTGATGCTACTTCCAAACCGCCAGATACAGCAATACAACCAGATGCGCTCAGTAGCAAGCATAGATCCCTGGTAAAACTTTTTTCGAAACGAACATTGGTCCACCAGGTTACTACCATTTTTCTTTTTATAATTTCCAGTGCAAGGGCACGCATTAAAGCTGGTGGTGCTGCTTCATCTACAAAATGAAATCCGTTTTGTTTTGTCTGCAACATAATTTCCTGCATACGATCGCATATAATGCCCGCAGCCACAGGTTCGTAGAGTTTTATATAATCGAGCGTTACATCACAAAAAGTACATTTACCCCAATAACATCCATGCGCCATGGTAAGTTTATTCCACCGCCCATCGCTCCACATTCTGTGCATGGGGTTCACCACTTCTATGGCAGAAATATATTTATCTAAGAGTAAATCACTGTAATCCGGCGTGCCCACTTCCCCCTGCCTGTAATCTTTTACAAACTTGTTATTTATGTAAACCACTTCTTCATTTTGTAATAAAAAAGTACGTTTTAATTCATCTACCGTTTTGTTTTTTGTGATGTAAGCTATCAGGTTTTCAATGGGGGCTTCTCCATCATCCAGCGTTATAAAATCATAAAATTCAAACACTCTTTTGTCAGTGAGAGATCGTAATTCTGTATTTGCAAATCCGCCGCCCATCATTACTTTCACTTCAGGGTAATTACTTTTAATCCATTGCCCACAACGCAAAGACGTATATAAATTACCCGGGAAAGGAACGGAAAGCGCCACCATTTTCGGTTGTACAACATTCATTTTCTCAGCTAGAATTTCTATCAACAGTTCATCTATAAAAGTATAAGGTTTATTGAGTTCATTGTACAGTTCATCGAAACTGTTTGCAGAGCGACCAAGTTTTTCTGCATACCTGCTAAAACCAAAATGTTCATCAACCGTTTCTTTTATAAGGTCAGATAAATCTTCAAGATACATGGTAGCAATGTATTTTGCTTTGTCTTGTATGCCCATGTTACCAAAAGCTTTTTCCAGATCGTCCGTATGCTCAAAACGGGAGGCCTCGGGCAGCATTTCTCTTTTGCAGATACTGTGTGCAAGCGTTGCATCTTTATCCTGCAAAAAAGCAATTACAGCATCAATCGTATTTATATAATCATTGTAAAGCACCAACATTTTCTCTACGTTGGCAGAATATTTTGTATCAGTTAAATGAATTTTTTTAAAAAGTTTGGTTAACCCCGATTTTGAAAACAACGCTGTGGTTACTTCAATCCCCAAGTCGCATTGAAATGAAGTAATGCCTTTTGTGTTTAAAAAACCTTTTATGTAAGCGGTAGCCGGATAAGGAGTATTTAACTGCGTAAATGGTGGCGTTATAAGGAGAATTGTAGTGATAAGATTTTATTTTAGTGCAAAAGTAGGCCTCTGCCATTAAATTTTAATTATACATTAGGAGAAATGTGTTTTTGGGAATGATTTATAACAGGGATGGTATTATAATTGTGACTATTTTAAAATAATAAGTTGATATGAAAACATTGATAGTTGTACGCCATGCAAAAAGCAACTGGGCAAACATTGGAGAAAGAGATTTTGACAGAAACCTTAGTGAACGAGGAAAAGCAGATGCACCGCAAATGGCGAAAAAATTATTAGCTACCAACATAAAAATAGATGCCTTTGTTAGCAGTACTGCAAAAAGAGCCCGAAAAACAGCAAAAGCTTTTATTGAAGCCTACGGTAAAACAAAAGATGACATTATTTTATCAAGTAATTTGTATAATGCCCCGGCCGGCACATTTTACGATATTATTGCTGCCTTAAAAGATGAACAGCAAGCGGTAGCAATATTTGCACACAACCCTGGTATAACAGATTTTGTAAATACACTTTGTGCTACACAGATAGATGAAATGCCTACCTGTGCGATTTTTGCAGTGCAAATACCTATAACTAACTGGCTCAATTTTAAAAATGCAAAAAAAGAATTTCTGTTCTTTAAATATCCAAAGGAATCTTAAAAGACAAGCAAACTTAGATTGTAATTTTCCTCAAATAGCAATTTAATACCAAAGCAAAACCTTGCAGATTAACAAGTTTTATTACAGAAACAAGTTAATTTTGCATTATGAAAAAGCTATTTTTCTTATTTGCAATTTTGTTATTTAATATTGCTGTAATTGCGCAGTGTAGTATGTGTACCAAAACCGCACAGCAGCTTGGAGAGAAACCCGCAGCGGGATTAAACTCAGGTATTCTTTATTTAATGTTTGCACCTTTTGCAATTGTAGGATTTGTAAGTTACAGATGGTGGAAAGGGCAAAAAAGTGAAGAATCTTAGCGTGATTTTTTGAGCTTACAGCACAAAATAATAATGACAGCATATGCAAAGTAGAATAACGGGAGGCAATACTGAATTGTTATTTAAAGCAAAAGTGCTTGGCAAATATGATGTTGGTTATTATCGTTGTTTAGATACTGGTTTTATACAAACAGAAGAGCCATACTGGCTGGAAGAAGCTTACTCGTCGGCCATTACAAAACTTGATGTAGGACTTGTGTTACGAAACCAAAACATGGCTGCAGTAACAGAAAGTTTAATTTATTACAACTTTGATCACGATAAAAAGTTTTTGGATTATGCCGGTGGCTATGGCCTATTTACTAGGTTAATGCGAGATAAGGGCTACGATTTTTACAACACTGATATTTATTGCCAGAATATTTTTGCTGAATACCAGGATCTCATTCAACTTCCTACCGATACAAATTTTGAATTGGTCACTGCCTTTGAAGTTCTTGAACATTTGCCCGAACCTATAACTGCACTGAAAGATCTATTCGACAAATATGAAAATATTTTGTTTAGCACAGAACTAGTGCCGAAGGATTTGCAAGCCCTGGACAAATGGTGGTATTTTATTTATGAAACGGGGCAACACGTAGCATTTTATACAGAAGATGCACTGGAATTTATTGCAAAGAAATTCAACAGAGAACTATATTCTAACGGTACCAATATTCATTTATTTTCTACAAAGAAACTTTCAACAAATCCATTTTCTCTTAAACAACAGAACGGAAGTTACCCTCTTAAAAAAATAAAGGAGAAGATTGAAAGATATGAAAGAAGAAATCAATTGACTCCTACAAATCAAAAACAAAGTTTAATGCCCCGAGATATGGAGAATGCTAAAAGAAGACTCTTATAATTTTTTATCCTGTTGGCTATTGTTGGCATTAATTACAAAATCTATTGCATCATCAAAAACAGTCATAGCTTTTTGCCATGAGTAATTATTTGTAACATACGCATATCCATCAAGACCTTTCTGAACATTCTCCGAACCTTCCATTACGCTTTTTAAAGCTATATTAAACTCCTGCTCGTTCGTGTACGTCCACCCACCATTGCTATTTTCAATATGGTCCTTTAAAACTTCGCATTGGCCATTGGCAATCACCGGCACCTTACAAGCAAAACTTTCTAAAACCACCAGTGAAAGACTTTCATATTTTGAGGGAATAATCAATGCCTCTGCATGTTTCATTAACTGCTCTTTTTCTTCATCGCTCACAAAACCTGCATAAATAATATTTTTATTTACCGCAGCGTCGATCATATTTTTACCAGCTAAAACAAGTGTAATTGGTTCCTTATTTTGATCGATAAACTTTATAAAATATTTCAACAATTCTTTGCAACCTTTTGCTGCATCTATCCTACCAACATAAACAATGTACTTTCCTTTTATATTAAATTTGTTGATGGTGTTAACATTCTTTTTGTCGTCAATTGCCTCAATACCAATTGACATTACATCTTGCCTCATATGAGCTATATCAAATAATTCATTTGAAAATTTCTTTTCTGATGCCGTTAAGAACATTAATGAACGTGGTGCTCTCATAAGCTTTTTAAAAATAGGAAAATAGGCTGGTTGCTCATCGTGCATGGTTGGTATAAAAATACTTTTATCTGGCATGGCTAACAATCCCATAACTGTTGGGTAATATAAATACGTTACAAAAATAAATGCATCGTATTCCCCTTGTTTTTCTTTAAGATGATTTATTAAACTGTACGTCGCAGGACCCTGGTTTTCTACCCACAACAAGCCATCTCTTTCTCCTATTTCCGCCGTTGGAAAAAGCTTTAAATACCAAGATGGTTTTCCAATAAATCTGTAAATTTTTTGATAGATACGCCTTCCCCTATATTGCCTGTTTAACTGGTGTACTTTTTTTGCTGCAGCTTTTGGTTTATGATCAAATCTTATAATTTTTACACCATTCTCTACACTTTCGCCTTCGGGCAATTCAGGCTCCCAAAAATGATAATCAAGTGCTCTGCTAGTGAGTACAGTAATATCATATTTTAGAGCCAATTTTTCAGCTACCATTCTTGCTAAAACTTCTGCTCCGCCGTTTACCTGCCGGCCATAACGCTGTACAATTAATCCTACTTTTTTCATAATTAAATTATAAACTAACGTTGTTTAAACTTCTTAAGATAACTGTACAAATTAAATTTTTCTTCCTTCATGTTTTCTGCAATCTCTTTTTGCAAATCTTCTATCGCTATATCTTTCATTCTAATTTTAGTTATTAGTAGAAAAGCTTTTTCAGCATATAAGCGCACTTTGTTTTGCAAAGAATGTTGTAACCCGTTGTTTA
>JBBRPX010000109.1:0-11795 GCA_038227505.1 Chitinophagales bacterium | reverse complement strand
ATGCAACACAAATTTCGCTTTTCAGTTTCATCTTCTTTTGAGGGGTACCCCTCAAAAGAAGATGAAACCTATTTGTTGCACTTATTAATTGAACTTACATGATGTTTTCTTGAAAAAATAGCTTTGAAAAATTAAAACCATTTTCATTAGTGTATTTTAAAATGATCTAGCGCCTGAATGCTCCGCTGTTTTTGTTTACAAATAGAACCCTGTGGCACTACTAAATGATATTGCTTGAAATTGTTGGATTTTTTTATTGGCTGTCACTGTCGTAAAATAAATGTAAACATTTAAAGCATGTGAGCATATCGGTTTTCTTAATGAATTACTTCTATATGGAAGAATAACATTTTACTCTTCCATTATTTTCACAACCCAAGCAGCACGCAGTCCTCTGTTATAATTTAATAGTTTTGTTTTTTGTATTTTAAAATAAGGCGGGGAAGTTTGCATAGCTTTTATTAGACATTAAAAAGGCATTCTATTTTATTACTATTGGTATCAAAACATTTGCCAAAAAATAGTTATTAATTTTTTAAAAATGATGCAATTAATAATATAAAAAATACTTACAAAAATGATAGTAGATGGATATGTTTATAGGTTATGAGAAAATAGCCAAACTGTAAAACTTGGAGAAAACGAAAAAGGGTGAAGATGTATCACCATAATTATAACAGTAAACCAAACAAATGCATGTCGTTCCTTATTGCCAACAAAGCAAATCTTTTATAATTTTAGTTTATTACCCGGCCAAACAAAGTAATTTTTCTATCATAAAACATTGCTTTGCGTTTTGATTTGTTTTTACCCAAATACAATAACAGCCAATCCTGTTGTTCTTTTATATTGATGTTGATTTCTGATATAGATGCAGATAAACTGTTCATCAGTATTGTTGTTGAGGCATCAGCATTTTTTATTTGTGCCAGTTTTTTCGTTGCATCTTCAATATTTTTTACCGGTACATTAATCATTTCCTGAATTTCAGCCTCAGTTTTTAACGGGTTAAATTGCTTGTTGCGGTATTGAATAAAAGCATTGATGTTTCTTACAGCGTCGTTGTAATGAGATACTGCCATGTTGTATAAATTAGTTGACGTACTAATTCTGTTGTTTTCCAATTCTACTTTAATATGTTGCAAACGGTCAAATATCATAGCGTTTTTTATGCCATTTTTTTCTATTCTATAACCTGATGAAACCAGCCTTTCAATAGGACTTTGATTTTTATACAACTGCAAAGAATCTATATAATTAAAAAATGGTTTTGTTTTGTTCTGCATTATTTTTCCTTCGTAAAACTCCTGTTTGGTTACAGGGTAATTAACCAGCTGAAATAGATAATCAAAAGGAATGTGTGATTTAATAATAACGGCTGGCGCTGCTTTAAAATAATCGCTGTTTATCTTTTATAAAATTTGCCGGCACTTATATAGCCTGAACCCCATGTTGGATCAAACATATACCAGGCGCTATCTATAAAGGCAGCCGACCAGGCATGGGGAATATAATCTGCAAAGCCGTTTTGTTTTGTGTAACCTTCTATAACAAAAGATTTAATGCTACAACCACCGGCAATTTCAGTGAAGAGGGTAGCATAGTTTTCACAAATACCTCTTCGTTTTTTTAAGGTTTTGTTGATCTTGTCTTCTTTAGTTTCATAAAAATTTATCGCAAACATATTTTCAACATCATACTCAATATTGCTTGCAAGCCAAACAAATATTGCCCTAGTTTTATCTTTATCTGTTTTAAAATTTGCATTGATATAATTGGAAATATCGATTGTTGTTTTTGTTAGGGAGTCAGGTATTTGATTTGCTTTTTAATCATTAGCTGCATACTCATTAGCTATAACTTTTTGTGCTGTTAAGGAAATGGAAAATAACATGCAAAAAACAGAAAGGGTAATTGGTTTCATAAGACTATAACACTTTTTATGCTATGGTGTGCGCAGTTAAAAATAGCAAAGAAGGGATGCGATGTGAAACTATATTAATTTCAGTAAAAGATGTTTCTATTCAATTGAACTTTTATTATTTGATATATTAAGGGCAGCTGTTTTAATTTCATTTTTAGTGATCCCCAGGCTCTGTTTAATTCTTTACAAATTGCTCTGTAATTTGTGCAACCACAAATTTGGATTTGCGTAGCACACTGCGGATAATCATTGTTTTTCCATCGGGCATAACGTACATGTTTTGCGACATCCTGAGGTGTTTTATAAATTTTCTTTGGGAGAGTTTGAGTCTTAATGTCCAGCTAAAATTATTTCCATATAAAAGACCATGTGCAGTGCCATCAATATCATTTGCAATGGCATCTAAATGATGTTCATCAATTACTTTTAATTTCCAGGACCGGTGGTTTTTCTTGCCTCCTTCGGGAAAAAGATCCTGCTCAATGGAAATAATGCTGTCAATCCGAATGCCATTTGTAACGGTAACTATTCGTGCGTTGGGTTTGCCTGCTTTGTTTTCAATAACCCCGGTTGAGCGTGTATGACCAACAAAAAAATCGATGGGTTTTAATTTTTTATCAGCATCAGCAAAAGCTGCAGGTTTCATACTGATACAGTTTGTTAGATAAATTAAAATGGCAGTAGTGAAAAAGAACTGTAAAATGCACATAGTGCAAATATATAATGATAACAATATCCTAAAAGTTGCCATGCGGCTATCAGCTTACCATAAAAGATAAAATATTATTTTCTTCCATCCTTCTCCCTAATAAACGGTAACTACTTTTTGTGTAATTTTAAAAATTATCATCTATAATTATTAGCAGCAAATAAAATATAATGATAGATTTATTTATTGTTGCACTTTTAAAACGATTGCCTAAAATGCATATTGATATTACCCGCACAACAAATTCAAAACTTGCAGACATAGATTTCAACGATATTCCTTTCGGAAAATACACATCAGATCATATGTTTATGATGGATTACGCTGATGAACAATGGGGAAATTTTAGGATCGTTCCTTACCAGGCTTTGATGCTCGATCCACAATCAAAAGCCCTACAATATTGCCAGTGTATTTTTGAAGGAATGAAGGCAAGTATTGGTATTGACGGTGTTCCTAAACTGCTTCGTCCGAACTTAAATATTAAACGTTTTAATCTTTCTGCAGATCGGATGTGCATGCCTGTAGTACCTGAAGAAATTTTTCTGCAGGCTTTAAAAGCCATTACACTTTGCGAAATAAACTGGATACCCAAAGAGGTTGGAAGTGCTCTGTACCTTCGCCCAACTATGGTTGCCACAGAAAGTTCGTTGGGAGTAACCCCTTCCAGCACTTATACCTTTTATATTTATACAGGCCCTGCACAACCTTATTTTAATAAGCCCGTAAAACTAATAACAGAACAAACCTTTATAAGAGCTGTTCCCGGTGGTACTGGCGAAGCCAAGACCGGCGGTAATTATGGAGCATCTTTAAAAGCCGGACAACTTGCCAAACAAAATGGATTTGACCAAATTATCTGGCTGGAAAGTCCTGCATTCAAAAAAATACAGGAAGCGGGTATGATGAATTTGTTTTTTGTAATTGGCGATACGGTCATCACGCCAAAATTATCAGGGGCAGTTTTGAAAGGCACTACCAGAACTTATTTTATTGACATACTCAAAGAAAAAAATATTGAAGTAGAAGTAAGAGATATTTACATTGATGAAATAGTAGATGCTTACAAAGCAGGAACGTTGAGAGAAGCTTTTGGTGCAGGTACTGCTGCAGTTGTTTCGCATATTGCAGAAATTACCCACGCCGATGTACAAATGATTTTGCCTGTTGATACAGAAAAAATAAGTACCATGCTTTACAACGAAATAACAGGAATAAGGGCTGGAACAATACCCGACAAACGCAATTGGTTAGTGCCGGTAGAAGAAAATATTTTAATCCATTCATAAATAAAAATAATATGCAAAAAATTAACTGGAGTAAGATTCCCGTAGATCAGGTAAATGAAAAAATGAAAAGACAATTTATTTATGGCGAGAAAATAATGATAGCCAAAATGGAATTTGAAGATGGATTTACTGTGCCTTGGCACTCGCACGAAAACGAACAAATTACGGAAGTTATTGAAGGTGTATTGCGTTTTTGGTTTGATGACAATGAAGAAGAAACGATTGATTTAGCGGCCGGTGATTCTATTATTATTCCAGGCAACCGCAGGCACAAAGCTTTAATGATTGGTAAAGTTGTTGAGACAGATACTTTTGCACCACCAAGACAGGATTGGATTGATGGGTCAGATGCTTATCTAAGAAAATAATTAATGCTAAAAGCAAATATTTTAAAATGGATTTAGGAATACAAAACAAAGTTGCACTCGTGCTTGCATCAAGCAAAGGATTGGGTAAGGCAGTAGCATTGGAGTTGGCAAAAGAAGGTGCTAAAGTTATTATTTGTGGTACAGATACTGCAGCATTGGCTGCTACGGAACAGGAAATAAATGTTGTTGCACAAAATAAAGTGTTTACAGTTGTATGCGATATTACAGATGAAGCACAGCGTAAAAACCTGGTTGAGCAAAGTGTGAAAGCATTTGGTGTTATTGAAATTTTAGTTACCAATACCGGCGGCCCTGCTGCTGGTCCATTTGAGCAGTTTAATTTAGATGACTGGAAAAATATTTACAATTTACTTTTCCTAAGCGCAGTCGATATTATTCAACAGGTATTGCCAGGCATGAAAGCTAATGGTTTCGGGCGAATTTTAACCATAACTTCGGTAGCAGTAAAACAACCTGCTGACAACCTTATTTCATCTAACGCTGTACGCACAAGTTTGTTGGGCCTGGTAAAAAGTTTATCAAACGAAGTAGCCATACATGGCATTACTGTAAACAATATTTTGCCCGGCTATACAAGTACCAACAGGCTGCAGGGGCTTATTGAGAAAAACCCAAAAGTAAATGAAGTCAAAGAAACCATACCAATGAAAAGGTTTGGAACTACCGCAGAATTTGCCGCGGCCGCTGCATTTTTAGTTAGCGAGCGGGCCAGTTATATTACTGGCCAGTCATTGGCGGTTGATGGCGGATGGATAAAGGGCCACTAATAATGTTTTAAAATCACAGTAATTGTCATCATAAATAATATAATTTTTTAGATAATGAATACACCTAAATTGCCGCTGTTAATTGTGCTGGTCTTTTTTTTACAACTCCCAAATTCTTTTGCCCAGACATATAAAAAGCCTGTTAAAACAGTAATTAAAAAAGAGAATAATAGCTGGCAATTTATAAGAAATGGTCACCCTTATTTTGTAAAAGGAGCAGGTGGCAGCGGGTATTTAAAACAACTGGTTGCCTGCGGCGGAAATTCCATTCGTACATGGGACAGCAACGACGGAATTAAAATTCTTGACTCAGCAGATAAATATGGGTTAACTGTTTTAATGGGTTTGAGGGTAACACCCGAAAGGCATGGCTTTAATTATAATGACAGCGTAGCTGTTAAAATACAATTTGAGCAAATGAAGAAGGAAGTGTTGCGTTTAAAAGACTACCCTGCTTTGCTTGCATGGGGTATTGGCAATGAATTAAACCTCGATTATAAGAACCCAAAAGTGTGGAATGCAGTAAATGATATTGCTGTGATGATACATGAAATTGATCCCAACCATCCCGTAACAACAGTATTGGCAGGTATAAATAAACGGGAAGTTGCTTACATAAAAGCAGCAGGTAATGAGATAGATTTTTTATCTGTAAACACTTATGGGGAGCTTGCAGCTTTACCCAAACAGATTGTTGAAACAAATTGGGACGGACCCTATATGGTTACAGAATGGGGACCCACCGGGCATTGGGAATGTTTGCAGACTCCCTGGAAATCCGGTATTGAAGAAACGAGTAGTGAAAAAGCAGCAGTATACAAAACCCGCTACGAATATGGTATAGAAAAAGACAGGGCAAAATGCCTGGGTTCGTATGTTTTTTTATGGGGGCAAAAACAAGAACGTACACCTACATGGTATGGCCTGTTTACAGAGGCCGGAGAATCATCTGAAGTGATGAATGTTATTCAATATTTATGGACGGGTAGCTGGCCGGCAAACAAAGCGCCGCATATATATTCCTTTCAATTAAATAAGCACAAAGCCAATGATAATATTTATTTAAAGCCGGGTATTTCGTTACCGGTATCAGCAGTAGTCACAGACCCTGAAAATGATAAACTCACTTACCGTTTTGAAATACTGCCAGAGCCTGTAACATTAAGCCAGGGTGGAGACCGAGAAGATAAATCCGTTGCAATAAGCAATGCATTTTCCAACGATAAGGCTAATGGAAATATTAGCATGGTTACGCCTTTAAAAGAAGGTGCATACAGGGTTTTTGTTTATGCAACCGATGGTCATAATAATGTGGCAACTGCAAACATTCCTTTTTATATTAAGAATCTGTAGCACTAACAAGCTTTTCGTTTATTTAAAACCGCACTCAATTTTATTATTAAAATTTTATTTTTTGATGCTATCAAAATGGCATTCCTAACTTTTAAATTCTTCATTTAAATTCCATTAACCGTTATCTAAAAAAATTTAGTGCTGGCAACAAATTTATTATTAAAATAAATAGTTATATTTAGTTAACTAAAACATTAAATTATGGCTACTAAAAAGAAAGCAGCACCTGCAAAGAAAGCAGCACCTGCAAAGAAAGCAGCACCTGCAAAGAAAGCGGCTCCTGCAAAGAAGGCTGCTCCTGTAAAAAAGGCAGCACCTGCAAAGAAAGCAGCACTTGCAAAGAAGGCTGCTCCTGCAAAAAAAGCTCCACTTAAAAAAGCAATTTTAAAACCTGTAGTTCCTTCAAATTAATTGTCAGCGTTTTTGTCATCTCCTGAATTTATTATTTCAGGAGATGATTTTACATTTTCCTCAAATGTATTTCCCAATAGAGAGGAGTGCGTTTTTTCCTCCAACTCATCTGTTTCAATATATCTTTCTTCATCTATCGTCACGAAGGATGCTTCTTCTTTTTCCTCCATTTCTATTTTAGCATTAATTTTATTCCTTGTAAGTTTTTCTAAAACCAAATGTTCTAACCGATGGTGCAAGGGTACGAGGCCTGCGCCTATGAATACTAAAAGCAATAGCTCATAAACTTTGTTGTGATGCATAATTTGTTCAATGAGCGGGTGCAACAGCAAAATAATAAATTCAAAAATCAATAGCAAAGAAACTACACCCATAAAGCGTACAATATTTCTGTGAATTCTAATTCTGCTTATGGCAACGGTTATAATAAAAAATGTAGGAATAAAAAGACAGATAGCCAATATCTGTAATTGTTGTACCCTTGTTTGTTTGTCCTGCAGTTTTTGTACTGCTATTTCTGTTTGGCGTATTTGCTCATTGCTGCTTATTATCATAGCTTCTCGGGTTTTTGCCTGCCCTTTTAAAGAATCCTGTAACATAACTGCATGCTCCATATAAAAAAAAGCGCTGTCAAATTGTTTTTTGTTTTTATAAAAGTGACTTAGAAAATTTGCAGCATCCAGCTCCCGGCTTAAAAATCCATCTCTATTGGCCACATTGTATGCAAGCATTCCATAATGGATAGCAGAGTCATGCTGTTCATTATTTTGGAAAACGTTGGCAAAGCCAAGTGCTGTTTCGCAAAGCATATCATTGTTTGTACCATCATTTAATATACCCAAAGCCAGGCGGTAATTTACTAATGCCGTGCTGTCATTTCTTTCCATAGAATATACGTTAGCAAGTCCAAGAAATGCTGTTCCCTGATGATATGTATTTTTATTCAGCATTGCAACTTTTAATGCTTCAGTAAAATAGTGTTTTGCTGAATCCTGGCTTTTCATCCGGTAAAAAGTTTCTCCAAGGTTGATGAGAATACCAATTTGTAAATCATGTTTTGCCACTCCACCAACTGCATTAATTATTGAGTCTGCCCTGTACAAATAACTTAACGCTGCTTTATAATCAGATAATAAAATATACATCAATCCAATGTTATTTAGAGCACTTGCATAATTGCGAATACTGTTTCTCTTTTCTTCGATCTTTAATTTCTGCATATAATTGTTAAGCGATGCAGTGTAGTTTCCTAATAAATATTGCCCTGTGGCCATTATAGCAAAAGACTTGCTTTCGCCTTCTATAAATTTAATACGGCTTGCAAGTAGCTGTGCCTCCTGCGCTAGTTGTATGGTGGTATCAGGTTTAAAAAATTGGTATTGTTCAGCGAGTTTCCAAAGCAGTGTTACCCTGTTGCTGTCAACTTTTTCTGTTATTAATAATTTTTTTATACTGTCTGTCTTGGCGGACTGAGCAGATACGTTGCTGTACAAAAAAATAAATATCACGCGTGCAGCAATTTTTAGCATTGGTTAGTTTTTATTTTATTATGTCAGATTGTAATACTTATATTAAAATTAAATTAAATTTACATATTATTTATTTATAGGGTATCCTTTATCATCAAAATAAAATGTAAACTAACATGAGTGAAAGCCAAGAAGTAAATTTTACAACACAGTTAAAGACTTTTAAAGAAAAAATAGTTGATCTAAAAGCTGACAAGAAAAACAGGCTTATACTAATCATTATGTCAAATACGCACGACCCTGAACTTAGTATAGGCTGTGCCAAAGACACTACTGCTGTAAGAAAAACATTCAAAGAAATTTGTGGGCATATAGGTTATCAGTTTTGCAGCATCGAAATATCAGGTGATAATTACAACAGTAAAAATTTACTCGCAACGTTTGACAGCATGGGCTTATACAATAATGTAACTGTTTTTTACTTTACAGGTCATGGCTTTTGTTATAAAAAAGACAGTAAAAGCAAATACCCACAGTTAGACATGCGAAACCATAATAACCGGGCAGATTTTAATCATATAGATTTTATAGAACAGAATACTCAAAGTTTAAAAGTACTGTTACAGATAATGCGGCTATATGGCGGCCGAATTAATATTGCTATTGCAGATTGCTGCAGTATAACAATACAACATCCTCGTAAAAAAAACAGCGCTACAGAATTAGCAATTGCAGATGATGTAATGGTTGCAGTGAGTAAAAGATTTACTCAAAAATTGTACACTGATGAAGATAACATGGTTTGCATTTTGGTATCGTCATCTACACAAGGGCAATCTTCTATTGCAGATAATGAGATTGGAAGTTTGTTTACTCATTTTTTTACAAATACCCTTAAAACTTTTCTTACCGATAACATAAAGGGCAAACAGTATTTTCCTTGGGTGAAGGCACTAAAAAGTACCGCCGCAAAAGCTTTTAAAGAGAGCCGCACATATAATATTGGTAATGATGGTAATGATGTGCCTGGCAAGCAAAACGCAGTTTTTGATGTGTTTATAGAAAGTGATTCAGATTTTGAAAAGCGAATGAATAAACATGGGTGGTAGGAGTGGAGAGGGATTTTGTTGAAATGTTTTCCATCAAAATGGATTTAATATTTGTAATAAGCAAAGGCGTGTTTTTTTACCAGCCGATCCGCCTAAAATATTTTTTAATGAGAACTTTGATGAGTTTGCAAGCTAGTCGAAGGTCAAGAGTCAGTGTTTGATAATTTGAGTGCCCGTAGCAACGAAGACTTAGGGTTTTCATTACCTACTCTGTCGCAGATATACACCACAGCTAAATGCGTTAGAGTACCTGTGCGGTTGAAATAAAAGATGACTTGATTTGCCTCGCCTTTGTTGCTAAACCTAAAATGTAATGTGCACCCAACTGAACTACTCGTGAGCCGCGGAGGCTTGGTCTTTGACCAGCAGACCTGGGTGAAGAATAATTAAACCTAAATAATGTTCTATAAAACCAAAATGATCTACTCCTTTCTCATAAAACAACGCTGAAGAAAAATAATAATCTTCGCCTTCGTTGGTAAACCTAAAATGTCATGTGCACCCAACTCCCCCCACACGTAAGATGCCGAGGCTTGGTCTTTGACCAGCCGACCTAGCTAATAAATAAATATTCAGCCTAAATAATGTTCTATAAACCCAAAATAATCTATGCCTTTTTCGTAAAATAGCGCTGAAGAAAAATAATAATCTTCGTGAAGAGTACAAAGATTAGCCCTTACAGGATTGTAATGTGTATAGGTTAATTTTTGATGAAATACTGACGCCGAAAACAACTCAATATTTAAGGAATCTCTTTGCCAAAAGTTGTAGTTTCTATCGATTGCATATACTTCATATTCCACCAATTATTTATCTTCTTACTCCTTCGTTGGTAAACCTAAAATGTCATGTGCACCCAACTCCCCCCACACGTGAGACGCCGAGGCTTGGTCTTTGACCAGCCGACCCTACTAGTGAAGAAAAATTCATCCCAAATAATGTTCTAAAAAACCAAAATGATCTATGCCCTTCTCGTAAAACAATGCTGAAGAAAAATGATAATCTTCGGGTAGCTCACAAAGCTGAGCCCGCACCGGATTGTAGTGTATGTAGTTCATTTTTTGATGGAATACTGCAGCAGTATACAACTCAATATTTAAGGAATCTCTTTGCCAAAAATTATATTTTCTGTCAATGGCATCAACTTCATATTCTTCCAAAGTGCTGTCTTCTTCTAAAAGTTTTTTAAACTCCTTTGAAGTGTGTTTTAAAAAACTAGTTTTTATTTTTTGTAGTGTGTTGTTGCCCTTTGCCTGCCAAATGATGTGAATGTGGTTATTCATAATGACAAAACCATTGATTGTAACCTTACCTTCCGTTACAAGAAATTTGAGTGAATCAGCAATTACATTTTTGTATTTATTTTCTTTTAATAATGGCTTCCATTCTTGTATGGTGGCTGTAAAAAACTGCGGCCATTCTTGTGCATACTGTTGTTTCATTTATTGAAAATAAATATTCTCATGGATAGTTTGGTTACTCAGGCGTTTATTGAAGCACTTAAATTGATGGGTCGGCTGGTCAAAGACCAAGCCTCGGCATGTGATGGTTTGAAGTGAGGGCACCAACGGGGGCAGAAGAGGGAGTGAAAATTTTATCAATGATTTCGTTCTGTAAGACACGAGGCGAAGCGAGTATTTGTCTTGTATGCTAAAGTATTCAAATTATCATTGGATCCAAAAGCATCACATCTAATAGCCCTTTGCCACCATTATAATCTACTGCACTACTGTACACCCAATCTGTACTGTTTTTTACAAAGCCTGCTTCTATAGGGTTGTAGTGTAGGTAATCTAATTTCTGGCAGGCTATTTTTTGAGTACTCAATTCTATAGGGTGATTTTCAGGCTGCCACAGTTGAAATTTTGCATCGTTGCTGTTTTTCTTTGCGGCCCTTTCCATCATCCATACCATCCATTCTTTTCGGCTTTCTGATTTATGGTTTGCAATGGCCTTGTGCAATTCTTCTGAAGTATGTCTTTTTAAATCTCTCATTATATTGCTTAGCTCATTGCTACTTGTACCAATTATTAAATGTACATGGCTGGTCATAATACACCACCCATATAATTCTAAATCTTTTTCTACTTGGCAAAACTTTATGCTGTTTATTAAAATGGTTTTGTATTCATTTCTTATATAAAGATCAATCCAATTTGTTACTGCAAAACTTACAAAATATAATTTGCTGTTGTCTGTAAATTTATATTTTTTGCTCATGAGTAAATTTACAAAAGCATTTATGGATTTATTATCTCGTGCTACTGAAGATGAAGCTGGTCGTCAAACTCGAATTGCTAAATTTGGTAGTGATGCAGATGATTATATCGCAAAAAAATTATTAGCTGGTAAAACATCAAAACAACGTAAAATGT
>JBBRPX010000108.1:0-12070 GCA_038227505.1 Chitinophagales bacterium | reverse complement strand
TCCTGTACCTGATATTGTAAACCTCGCCTACAACGAAAAAAGTCTTTCTTTTGGTGAAGATTATATTATTCCAAAACCATTGGATCCACGGTTGCTTGCAGCCATTGCGCCGGCTGTTGCGAAAGCAGCTATAGAAAGCGGTGTTGCACGAAAAGAGATCACTGACTGGGAAGCTTATAAAATTGAAATGAACAACAGGCTAGGCTTGGATAACCAGCTGAGCCGTGCAATTGGTAACAAGGCAAGACAAAACCCAAAACGTGTTGTATTCGCTGATGCAGAAAACTCTAAAGTTCTAAAGACTGCACAGTTGGTACTGGAAGAAAAAATAGGTTATCCAATTTTATTGGGAGATGAAAAAAAGATAAGAAAAATAGCTGCTGATAATTCTGTTGACTTGGAAGGAATGCCGATAATTAATCCGAAAGATGATGATACAGAAGAGATGAGAAAATCTTTTGGCGAAATATTTTTTGAAAAGAGACACCGCAAAGGCGTGAACAGATATGAAGCCAACAAGGCCATGAAAGAGCGCAATCATTTTGGTTGTATGATGGTGGAGACGGGCGTTGCAGACTGTATGATAAGTGGGTTAAGCCGAAATTATCCTGACACAATAAAACCCGCTTTACAAATTATAGGTACAGAACCCGGCGTAAAGAAAATTGCCGGAATGTATTTGTTGTTTACGAAAAGAGGGCCTTTATTTTTAGCAGATACAACGGTTAATTTTAACCCAACTGCAGAAGAACTTGCAGAAATAACTTTACTTGTGGCGAGGGAAGTAAAACAGTTTAATGTTGTTCCAAAAATTGCTATGCTTTCTTATTCAAATTTTGGCAGCAGCGATTCGCCCGAGGCAAGGCTGGTGCAGAAAGCGCACGAGATTGTGAAACAAAAAGAGCCTAGTTTAATTTGCGATGGAGAAATGCAGGGTATTCTTGCATTTAACAAAGAAATTCTAAAGGAAAACTATCCTTTTTCTGAATTAGTGAACGGGGAAGTAAATACGCTAATATTCCCCAACTTAGCTGCAGGCAATATCGCTTATAACTTATTGCAGGAAGTTGGTGGCGCAGATAGTGTAGGTCCGATATTACTTGGCTTAAACAAACCGGTACACGTTTTACAACTTGGCAGCAGCATTCGTAGTATATTTAATATGGTGGTAATTGCAGTTGTTGATGCGCAGTCAAAAAGTAAAAACAGAACTGCTACCCTGCCCGCTACTCAAGATGAACTCAAGCGAAGTAAATGGTGGAAAAGCAGAACAAGGATTTCGGCATAATTAATGAATAAATTGTAACCAATATTATATTAGAAAAATTGTTTTCATGAATTTTATTACACATCTTGGCAAGTACACCCTTATGCTGAAAGGCATGATTGCAAAGCCTGAAAATGCCAAAGTTTACTGGAAGGAATTTATGTTGCAATGCAACGATATTGGTATTGGCTCTATTGGCATTGTATCCATCGTTTCTGTATTTATGGGAGCAGTAAGTGCCGTGCAAACGGCTTACCAGCTTACGAGTCCACTTATACCAAAAACCACCATCGCACAGGTGGTAAGAGATACAGTGATTCTAGAATTTTCGCCCACATTGGTTTGTATAGTGCTCGCCGGTGTGGTAGGCAGTAGAATTGCAAGTGAATTAGGCAACATGCGGGTGAGTGAACAAATAGATGCTCTAGAAATAATGGGTATCAACACAAAAACTTATTTGGTAATGCCTAAAATTGCATCTGCTTTAATAATGATCCCTTTGCTGGTGGTTATTTCTATGCTGTTGGGTATTTTAGGCGGAAGGTTGGCGGGGAATGCATCAGGCATTCTCTCTAATAGTACGTTTGACCGCGGCCTGATGGAAAACTTCAACACTTTTAATATTTGGTTTGCATTGATAAAAGCTTACACATTTGCTTTTATCATCAGTTCTATACCGGCTTATTATGGCTATAATGTAAGCGGCGGCGCTTTAGAAATTGGGCGTGCAAGTACAAAAGCGGTTGTAGTAAGTTGTATCATGATTTTGCTTGCAGATTATGCACTTGCTGCTTTGCTCCTTTAAAAATTTATTCTTTTTAATATGATAGAATTTAAAAACATAAAAAAATCTTTTGGCGATAAAGTTGTGCTGGATGGTGTAAGTCACACAATGGAAACTGGTAAAACAAATTTAATTATTGGTACAAGCGGAAGCGGTAAAACTGTTTTACAGAAATGCCTGGTAGGTTTGTTTGAGCCTGACGAAGGAGAGATTATCTACGACGGAAAAAGCTTCACTGATATGACGCAGGAAGAACGAACCATTCTTAGAAGAGAGATAGGCATGCTTTTTCAGGGCTCTGCATTATTTGATAGTATGACAGTAGAAGAAAATATAAGGTTTCCTCTAAACATGTTTACAAATGATAACAGTACAAAAAAACGGAAAAGAATTAATGAAGTTTTGGACAGAGTAAACCTAAAAGATGCCAACAAAAAATTCCCCTCGGAAATTAGTGGTGGCATGAAGAAAAGAGTTGGTATAGCAAGAGCCATTGTACTTAACCCAAAGTACCTATTTTGTGATGAACCCAACTCCGGCCTTGATCCTGTAACCTCCATGATTATTGATAAATTGATAAAAGAACTAACCATTGAATACAATATTACCACCATCATTAACACACACGATATGAATAGTGTGATGGAAATTGGCGATAATATTTTGTATATGGTACAAGGTAAAAAAGAATGGAACGGTAACAGCAAAGACATAATTTTTTCAGACAACAAACAACTGAATGAATTCATTTTTGCATCAGAATTTTTGCAGGCTGCAAAGACTATGCGGATGATGGAAGCAAAAGGTGAAGTGCCTGATGGAGTAAAATAATTATATCGTTTTAAAGCATAAAAAATGCCTCAGATAATTTCTGAGGCATTTTTTTTAGAGATAATGTAAGCTCTATTTTACCCCGTACTTATCTGAATATTTTTTATTTAATTGTTTGTGTTTATCATCAAGATTTATATCTCTGCCTTGTATAAATGCTTTTACAATAATGTTGGTGCGCATGTCCAGCGCATCACCAGCACTAATGATGAGGTTGGCATCTTTACCAACTTCAATACTGCCACTTTTATCTGCTATGCCTAAAATTTTTGCTGCATTTAAAGTAATGGCCTGCAAAGCTTCTTCTTTTGAAAGCCCGTAAGCAGCGGCTGAGCCTGCATTAAACGCCAGGTTGCGCCCGGTGGTCGTTTCATCTTCGTCTGTAATGGCAAACAACACGCCCGCTTTTTGTAGTGCCGCAGGTGTTTTAAAAGGCTGGTCTATATCATCATCCACCATCGTCGGCAAATCATGGTTTTGGCCTAATATTACGGAGATATTATTTTGCTTGAGTAAGGGTGCAATCTGCCAGCTTTCACTTGCGCCAACAAGCGTTACATCAAAACCAAATTCGTTTACAAAATCAATTGCTGTAAGCATTTCCTTTACTACATCGCAATGTATAAAAAGCTTTTGTGTTTTATTGAACAATCCTTTTACGGCTTCAAACTTTAAGTTTGTGGCTGCATTTGATGTGACATTGTACATTTTTGCCTGTTTAAAAAACTGCTTTACACTTTCTATTCTATCTCTAGAAACTTTCAAAGGATCGCCGGTTGGCAAATCACCAAATCTGTTTGGCCTTACTAATAAAGATGGCATATAAAAATGCATCGCATTGTCTCTGTTATAAACTGCATCTTCGTAGTTCCATGCATCAAACTGTACAACGGATGATGTGCCTGCAACCAAAGAACCTTCAGGCGCTACGCTTGCAAACAAAATACCATTGTTGCGCAGCGTGTTTATTATTTTCGATGCGGTGTTGTAAGCAACAATGCTTCTCACGTTTGGGTTTAATTCTCCCAGCTCATTAAAATCGTTGCTGCCTCTAACCTGGCTTGCAATTTCTCTCAAGCCAATGGTAGTGTTGCTTAAAATAAAACCTGGATACACCTGCATGCCAGTTGCATCAACTATTTTTACATCGCCTGATGGAACAGCTAAATCGGCACCAATCTTTTCAATTTTGCCATTTGATATTTGAATAGAAGTATTGTTTAAAACTGCACCAGTGCCGGTGTGCACGGTTGCATTTTTTACGAAGATGGTTCCGGTCTGCGGTTTTGCAGGAGACATATTATCCTGCGCAGTTGCAATAATGCTGCTACTCAAAGCAAGAAACATAATTAAGTATTTTTTCATTTATTATCTTTTAGAAATGATTTTGTTCTGTTAATCTTTAATGACGGTTGAAAACATTAATCGTTGTTTTCAATTTCCAGTAGGCCATGTTTGCGTTCAAATATTTCGCACTCGTTTACGGTTTTCATGGAAGGTTTTGCAGGTGACGTTGCCGCACCATCCTTTTTCTCATCTAATAACTTTTGAATAATTCTTGTGCGCTCCGCAGCTATTTCTTTTCTCATCATTACATCTTTTTCAATATCATAATAAACGATTCCATCAACAAGAGTTTTTTCTGCTTTTGCATAAATACTTAATGGATTATCGCTCCACAAAACGAGGTCAGCATCTTTACCTTTTTTAATGCTACCTGTTTGTTTGTCTACATGCAACATTTTAGCAGGGTTAATTGTTACCATGTCAAAAGCCTGCTCTTCAGTTAGGCCGCCATATTTTACTGATTTTGCAGCTTCTTGGTTTAGCCTACGGGCCATTTCTGCATCATCACTATTTATAGCAACGTTTAAACCTACCTTAGTCATAATTGCAGCATTGTATGCAATTGCATCCTGAACTTCCATTTTATAAGCCCACCAGTCGCTGAAGGTAGATGCCGCTGCACCATGCGCTTTCATTTTATCAGCCACTTTGTATCCTTCTAAAATATGTGTAAACGTGTTGATGGTAAAGCCGAATTTCTCTGCCATACGCATGGTTTCTATGATCTCACTTTCTACATAACTGTGGCAGGTAATAAATCTTTTTTTGTTCATTATTTCTACCAAGGCATCCAACTCTAAATCTCTTCTTACGCTTTTAGCATCGGGTCCCTTTAAGGCATTTTCATAATCTTTTGCTCTTGTAAATGCGTCGAGCTGCACCTGCTCCACCCCCATTCTAGTATCAGGAAAACGGTTGTTATTTTGGGAAGTTGTACGTTTTACATTTTCGCCCAATGCAAATTTTATAAACCCATCTGCACCTGCAAACTTAAGCTCAGTATCGTTTACACCCCAACGGTGCTTTATTAATTGTGTTTGCCCACCAATAGTGTTTGCGCTGCCGTGAAGAATATGAGAGGTTGTAACACCGCCACCAAGTTGCCTGTAAATATCTATATCATCAGGGTCAAGGTTATCAGCAATACGCACTTCAGATGTTACAGATTGCCCACCTTCATTTACAGAAGCTGTTGCAATATGGGAGTGCTCATCAATGATACCGGCAGTTAAAAATTTACCTGTACCATCAATAATTTTTGCAGCACCAGCGCTTAAATTTTTGCCTATTCCTGATATCTTTCCATTTTCAACCAACACGTCAGTATTGGTTAAAATACCTTCTTTTTCGCTCGTCCAAACTGTTGCATTTTTAAATAAAATCGTTTCCGCCTGCGGCAAAGTTTTATAACCGTACGCCATATTTGGATAGGTAAGCGTGCCTATGGAAATTGCCTTTTCTTTTTTTGCACTGTCTATCTTGTTTAGTAATACCCCATCAAAAATAGCAGTCCATAATACCATATTGCCTGTACTGTCTGTACCGGTTCCGTTCCACTGTTTGCCATTATTAGTACCGCTTAGCCTGTACCCTTTTTTAGCTTTTTTGGTTTCGTTAAAATTAATTTTTACGAGCTTGCCATCGTTGCTGTATTTGGTTGAAATGGTATCTGCGCTTATGATATCTGCAGCTGCATTATCTTTTACTTCCAAAAAGAAAGATTTATTGGTAGTTGGCGATGAAATTTTAACTGTATAACGACCGCGGGTAGAATTACTAACATCATCTTTTACAATATTTCTTTCACCTTGTATCCAGTTTTGTAGAATCACTGTCTTGTCTGCAAACACAGGTCCACTGGTAATAATAAAGTTTGCCATTTTACCAGCTTCAATGCTACCGGTTTCACTATACATATTTAGTAATTGCGCAGGAATTTTTGTTAACGCATCTAAAGCTCCCTTCTCTGAAAGACCATACTGCATTGCTTTGCGGAGGTTTGGCAGAAATTGTTTTGTGTCTTTTAAATCAGCAGAGGTAAAGCAAAAGTTTATTCCTTTTTTTTCAAAAGCTGATGGATTGGTTGGTGCCATTTCCCATTGCTTAAGGTCAGCCAAAGAAACAAATCGTGCATCGTTATTGTCTTCAACATCTATTGCTACAGGGAAATTAAGCGGTAAAATAAAGCTCGCTTTTGTCCCCTTAATTTCATCAATACGTTGGTACTCATTTTGCCCCGCTTTAATAATAAACTGAAGACCAAATTCATCCCCAATTCTATCTGCACGAAGATCGTTCCACTTATCATTTGCTTCAAAAATTTGTGGCAGTGCAAGGTTATTGTTCCATGCCATTAAACTTAAATTGGTTCCTTCACCTGCATTTTTATTTTTATACCACTGACCATCTAGAAAAGTCTGGCGCAACAAGGCTATTGAACCCATTAAGCTACCAGGATAACTTTGCGTTGACGTGCCTTTATTAAAGGAATAAAAAGAGGCAGCTCTTTCTTTAATCATAGCAAGGTTTTCTTTTCTATCACTTAAATCAACAACCGAACCTGTACCACGTGCAATACCATCTTTTTGATGCGTTAGTACCACCCCAAAACCATTTTCCCTCAGTGCTTTCGCCTTCGCTTCATCCGCATTAAAAAGCATTGCTGCATTTACATCTGACTTGATAGCCTGGTTCCAGCCAAAAGCACCTTTTGTATTGCTGTTTAATTGCGTAGCGGCTGAAAAATTAAATCCTGCATTGTTACGCACAGGAGCAGATACGCCATAATCGCTATAGATATCTATAAACGACGGATAAATAAATTTACCTGCGCAGTCAACAACAATCGCATCTGCAGGGATTGCAATACCGTTACCAACACTTACAATTTTACCCATTTTTATTACGAGTGTTGCGTTGTTGATGGTTGTCTGTGCATCTTTTACAACAGTGGCGTTTGTAAAGGCATAGGTTGCATTTCTTACATCAGCTACGCCATTTACCTGAGCAGTAACCTGGCTGTGAACTTTGTTTGAAAAAAATGCAAATAAAAATAACAGCGTGGCTGTTCTTAAAAATGTCATAAGTTGGTTTTTAAAAATTAAATCTTGGTAGAACTTGTAAATTAGTAAAACAAAAGGATAGTTTTTAACAATATGTGATAGTTGGTTTTAGATATACAGGATTGAAACTGTTAAACGTTCCTTGCCCCTCAGCATTACAAACGATAGTTTCGTTATTTTTACACGATGAATGTTGCGGCGTACTTAGATCATACGATTCTTAAACCTACTACCTTGATTGCTGATGTTACTGCTCTTTGTAAAGAAGCAGCCGAAAATAACATGGCAGCAGTTTGTGTACCGCCCATGTTTGTAAAACAGGCGAAAGCTTTGTTAGAAAACAGTGACGTAAAAGTTGCTACAGTTATCGGGTTCCCTTTCGGTTACAGTGCTGTTGAAGCAAAACTGGCGGAGGTTTTGTTAGCTATTGTTGATGGTGCAGACGAGCTTGATATGGTGATAAATATTGCGGCTTTAAAAAGTAATGACTGGCAATATTTGGCAGGAGAACTTAATACCATCTTACCAATTATAAAAAGTAAGGGAAAAGTTCTAAAAGTAATTATTGAAACTGGATTGCTTACTGATGATGAAATAATAAAATGTTGTGATTTATATGGCATAGTTGGAGTTGATTTTGTGAAAACTTCTACAGGCTATGCAGAAACGGGTGCTACCGTACATGCTGTAAAATTGATTAGAAAACACCTGGCTGACACCATTAAAATAAAAGCAAGTGGTGGCATACGAACTTTTAATTTTGCGAAAGAATTAATTGAGGCAGGTGCAGACAGGATAGGCTGCAGCAGCAGTTTAAAAATTATTGAAGAAAGTAAAAACGAATTAAACAATTTTGAAGATGATAAAAATAAAAAAAATGAAGGTTATTAGTTTGTTGTTAGCAGTTTTTAGTTTCATAAACCTGCAGGCACAAAAGATGACAGATACAACAATATTAGGTACAGCAGTTTTTATTAAAGATGCCCGCATAGATATTCTTGGCAAAAAAATGGCTGAGTATAATAGCAGTTTAGGTACGGTTACGTATACAAATGGCCTGACATCTGCTAAAGGATACAGACTGATGGTAGTTAGCACCAACGACAGACCTTACGCAATGAAGATAAGGGCACAATTGTATCAAATGTTTCCAGATCAGAAACAGTATATGAGTTTTCAAATGCCTAACATCAAAATTAAATTTGGTAATTATTTAGATAAAGATGATGCAGAAAGAGTACGTAAACAAATACTTGCAACAAAACTCGTTACTACTAATATTTACATTTTACCTGAAACGATTGAGGTAAAGCCAAGCAAAGAAGAGAAGGAGAAGTAATGAGCAGTTGGCAATAAAAAACAGCCAATATAAATGATAGAAATTCTCAAGAAAAACACATCACTACAAAGAAATAACCTGCAACCAATAACACGAAACTAACTCGATGCTAGAAAAAATAAAAAAACTTGCTTTAAATTATAAACAGGAATTTATAGAACTACGCAGACATATTCATGCCAATCCAGAATTGAGTTATGAAGAATTTGAAACATCGAAATTTATACAAGGCAAACTAACGGAATGGGGAATACCATTTGAAATTAAAGCTACTACGGGTGTTGTGGGTTTAATAAAAGGAAAAAATGCTGATGATCGAATTGTAGCACTTCGTGCAGATATGGATGCACTGCCCATTGTAGAAAAAAATGAGGTAGTTTATAAATCAAAAAACTATGGTGTAATGCATGCATGCGGACATGATGTACATACAACCTGTTTACTGGGCGCAGCCAAGATATTAAATGAAACAAAAGATGATTGGACTGGTACAGTTAAATTAATTTTTCAACCGGGTGAAGAAAAAAACCCAGGAGGTGCCAGCCTGTTAATTGCAGAAGGCGTACTTGAAAACCCTGCACCACAAAAAATATTTGCATTACATGTACACCCTGGTTTAGATGTGGGTGAATTTAGTTTTAGAGGTGGAATGGTGATGGCAAGTGCCGACGAAATTTACATAACTATAAAAGCCAAAGGCGGCCATGCAGCTGCACCTTACGCTACTGCAGATTCTATTTTAATAGCATCGCAACTGGTAGTTTCACTACAACAAATCATAAGTAGAAATAATAACCCATTTAATCCGAGTGTTCTTTCTATAACTTCTATACAAGGCGGTAATACAACAAATGTGATACCCAGCGAGGTAAAGATGATGGGTACATTTAGAGCGATGAATGAAGAGTGGCGTTTTAAAGCACATGAATTAATTAGGAACCAAACTGAATTGCTTGTAAAATCTATGGGTGGCGAAGTAGATTTAAAAATTGACGTTGGATATCCTTTCGTGAACAATGATGAACAACTATGTGAAGCAGCCAGAATACTGGCAGAAGAATTTGCAGGTAAAAAAAATGTAACTGAAACGGAACTGCGAATGGGGGCAGAAGATTTTTCCTACTACTCTCACATTATACCTGCTTGTTTTTTTAGATTAGGGGCAGGAAATAAAGCAAAAGGCATTACGAATATGGTACACACGCCTATTTTTAACATCGATGAAAATGCAATAGAACAGGGTATGGGAATGATGGCTTGGTTAGCAATGAATGGATAGATATTCTCTCAGGCATAAATTTTTTATAAAATTTGGTAGAAGCCTTAAATAAGTCACGCATGAGCGTTAGCTTTAAAAATGCTATTTAAAAAATTCATTTATCTATCTGTCTTTCTTACACTATTTGCAGCATGTAATTCCTCAAAGAAGATCCCAACCCAAAACGAACGCTACTCTAAACCATTAAGTGCAAACTTTGATTATGCCGGACACCGTGGTTGCCGAGGATTAATGCCTGAAAATACGATTCCTGCTATGTTGAAAGCCATAGACCTTGGCGTTACAACATTGGAAATGGATGTAGTTTTTACAAAAGACAATGTTGCTATCTTATCTCATGAACCGTTTTTTAACCACGAAATTACAACCAAGCCTAATGGCAGCTTTATAGAAGAAGGAGAGGAAAAAACATTTAATATTTATAAAATGACTTTTGCGGAAACGCAGAAGTATGATGTCGGTTTAAAACAACATCCGCGTTTTGATAAGCAACAAAAATTAGCAGTTCACAAACCTTCCCTTTCGGCAATGATAGACAGTGTAGAAAACTATATTTCAAAAAATAAACTCTCGAAAATAAATTACAATATAGAAACAAAGACAACACCAGAAACTGATAAAATATTTCATCCAGCACCCGCCGCATTTGTAGAAATGTTGATGAAAATAATTATAGCGAAAAATATTTCTGACAGAGTCATCATTCAATCATTTGACAGAAGAACGTTGCAATATCTTCATAAAAAATATCCCACTATAAAGACTGCACTCCTTATTGAAGCCACAGATAGAAACAGCTTTAGAAAACAACTAAAAGACCTTGGCTTTTCTCCCACAATTTATAGTCCTGAGGAGGCACTTGTTAATCCGAATTTGATAACTGAATGTCATGAAAGAAATATTCAAATAATTCCGTGGACAGTAAATGAGAAAAAAGAAATCATTAAGTTTAAAAAGATGGGTGTTGATGGAATAATCAGCGACTTTCCTGATTTATTTAATGGAATAAAATAGCAGCCTGTTTTTTATTTCTTCTTTTTACTTAAACCATACACTGCCAATTGTTTTATGAAACGATAATTATTTCTGCCAACGTATTTTTACCTTTATGCAAACTTTTAATTTACAGCATAAAATAAATGCAGATGACAGAAAAATTTACCCTTGCTTATGCCCAAAGTTTGGATAAGAAAGATGAACTAAAATATTGCAGAGACAAATTCTACATACCATATATTGGAGATAAAGAAGCCGTTTATTTTTTAGGTAATTCCTTAGGTCTTCAACCAAAAAAAACACAGGATGAAGTTTTAAATGTAATGGAGAACTGGGCAAATTTTGGTGTAGAGGGTTTTTTTATGGGTGAAGATCCATGGATGAAATATCACCAAACCTTGTCACCGATACTCAGCGAAATTATCGGGGCAAATCCAGACGAGATAGTAACGATGAACCACCTTACGGTAAATCTCCATTTGATGATGATTTCATTTTACAACCCTACAGCGACAAAATATAAAATAATTTGTGAGGCAAAAGCATTCCCATCTGATCAGTATGCTTTTCAATCTCAGGTTAAGATGCATGGCTTTGATGTGGCCGATGCCATTGTTGAAGTACAACCAAAACCCGGGACAGAACTAATAACAACTGAAGAGATTTTACTTGCCATCGAAGAAAATAAAGACAGTGTAGCGCTGGTTCTTTTTAGTGGTGTAAATTATTATACGGGACAGGTTTTTGATATGGCCGCTATCACAAAAGCTGCTCATAATGCAAACGCCTATGCCGGTTTTGACCTTGCACATGCTGCGGGTAATATTGAATTACAACTGCACAATTGGGATGTTGATTTTGCATGTTGGTGTAATTATAAATACTTAAACAGCGGCCCGGGAGCTATTGCAGGGGCATACATAAACGAAAAACATTTTAATAATAAAGATATAAAACGCCTGGAAGGATGGTGGGGAAATGATGAAAAAAACAGGTTTAAAATGGAGCCGACATTCACCCCTATCCCGTCTGCAGAAGCCTGGCAAATGAGTACACCTCCCATGATGCTGATAGCAGCACACAAAACTTCATTAGAAATATTTAAAGAAGTAGGGTTTAAAAAATTAGTTGCGAAAAGCAAAGAACTGAGTGCTTATTTATTTTA
>JBBRPX010000107.1:0-12088 GCA_038227505.1 Chitinophagales bacterium | reverse complement strand
GCATATTTACCTTTACGGCTACGTGGGTGACCACCGGATGCTCTACCTTCACCACCACCCATCGGGTGATCTACCGGATTCATCGCTACAGCTCTTGTACGTGGACGAACACCTTTCCAACGGTTACGACCTGCTTTACCTGCACTTTCCAAACTATGATCACTGTTAGATACAACTCCAACAGTTGCATAACAGTTTATTAATACTCTTCTTAATTCACCACTTGGCATTTTAAGAATTGCATATTTTTCTTCTTTGTTACTTAATTGTGCTGATGTACCTGCGCTTCTTACTAAGATACCACCCTGACCAGGCTGCATTTCAATATTGTGAACGTTGGTACCAAGCGGCATGTTTTTAAACATTAATGCATTACCTAATTCAGGTGCAACTGCATCTCCACTCATTACTGATTGACCAACCTGTAAACCTGCCGGTGCAATGATGTAACGCTTTTCACCATCTGCATAAGATAGCAAAGCTATAAACGCAGTACGGTTTGGATCGTATTCAATTGTTTTAACAGTAGCCGGAATGTTCTTCTTGTTTCTTTTAAAATCTACAAGACGATACATTGTTTTATTTCCACCACCCATATAACGCATACTTCTACGACCTTGAGAGTTGCGACCGGCTGTATTTTTCTGAGCTTCAAGCAAAGACTTTTCAGGAATATTCGTCGTGATCTCCGCATATGCATTACCAATTCTCCATCTGGTACCTGCTGTGGTTGGTTTATATTTTCTTAATGCCATTTTATTAATTATTTCAGACTTTGCGGCGCTGATAGCCATTCATTAAAAATTATTATTAATCTTTAGTTCTTACCCTGCACTGTACACATCGATCGTTTCACCTTCAGCTACAGTAACAATCGCCTTTTTCTTGGCAGGTTTACGGCCTACAATAAAACCAGCTTTTGTGTATTTAGCTTTTAGTTTAGATGGAACAACCTGTGTGTTCACTTCTTCAACCTGTACACCATAGAATAATTCTACAGCTTTTTTAATTTCAAGTTTGTTTGCCTTTCTGTCCACTATAAAAGTGAAGCGGTTCATTTTCTCAGCTTGCTTATTAGCTTTCTCAGATAATACAGGCTTTATTAATACGTCAGACGGTTTCATAATTCTTTATTTTGATGTACAAATTTTTAAATTTATACAACTTGTTTATTTATTTTATGCTTCTGCGGCAGCAGCTTCTTCAGTAAATAATTTTGCAGCACTTTCAGACAATACTAAAATATTTGCATTTAAAATATCATAAGTATTCATGTCACTAATAACTGTTCCGTTAACGCCAGGTACATTACGCAGACTTAAATAAAAATTATCATTGTATTCAGGAACTACAAACAAAGATTTTTTACGACCAATATTTAAGGTTTTAAGAACCCCAGTAAAGGTTTTAGTTTTTGGAGCATCCATTACCAAATCTTCAAGGATAACAATATTGTTCTCTTTAGCTTTATAAGCAAGTGCACTCATTTTAGCAAGATCTTTCACCTTACGGTTAAGCTTGATATCATATTTGTGCGGCTTCGGGCCAAAAATGGTACCACCACCTTTATATATAGGACTACGTAAATTACCTTTACGAGCACCACCTGTACCTTTTTGCTTATGAAGTTTCTTAGATGAACCCTGTACTTCAGCTCTTGTTTTTACTTTGTGTGTACCTTGACGTTGAGCGCCCATATACTGCTTAACAGCTAAGTATAAAACGTGGTCGTTAGGCTCAATACCAAAAATCTCTTCCGGTAATTCAAGCGTTCTTCCCGTCTTTTCTCCTTTTGCGTTTATTATATCGAGTTGCATAATTATTTCTGTATTAAAACGATTGAACCAATATGGCCCGGAACCGAACCACTAACCAAAATGTAATTTTTTTCTGCGAAAATCTTAACAACCTTAAGTCCTTTCATTTTCACTCTTTCGCCGCCCATACGACCACCCATACGCATACCTTTAAATACACGACTGGCATCTGATGAGTTACCAATAGAACCTGGTGCTCTTGAACGATCATGCTGACCATGAGACTGTCCACCAACACCGCTAAAACCGTGACGCTTTACAACACCTTGAAAACCCTTTCCTTTAGTGGTACCAACAACCTCAATACTATCGCCTTCGGCAAAAATATCTGTAGTAATTGTTTCGCCTACATTTTTATCTGATTCGCTATTGCGTATTTCTTTAACTATTTTTTTCGGAGCTGTGTTAGCTTTTGCAAAGTGTGCAATTTCCGATTTTAAGGAATGCTTCTCTTTCTTATCACCAAAGGCAATCTGGAGAGCATCGTATCCGTCTGTGGCAACGGTCTTCTTTTGTGTAATTACACATGGTCCTGCCTCAATGATGGTAACAGCAGTTTGCTTGCCGGTTGCATCGAAGATACTGGTCATGCCAATTTTCTTACCAATAATACTTTTCATTGTATCTTATTTGTATCCAGCGCTACGTTCGTTTAGGCTTTTGCCATACAATCCGTAGATAGATGTTTAATTTTCTTTTTAAGAACTTACCTTTTGCCTATCCCGATCTATCGGAAAGGTTCATTAGGCCTTTATTTCAACATCTACACCACTTGGCAAATCCAACTTACTTAAAGCATCTACAGTGCGGCTGCTACTGGTGTAAATATCTAACAATCTTTTGTGTGTACACAATTGAAACTGCTCACGAGCTTTCTTGTTTACGTGAGGAGAACGCAGGACAGTAAAAATTTTCTTTTGAGTAGGAAGAGGAATTGGCCCTGTTACTACTGCGCCAGTGCTGCGTACTGTCTTTACAATCTTTTCCGCTGACTTATCTACTAAATTGTGGTCGTAAGACTGTAATTTTATTCTGATTCGTTGTGACATATATAAAGAACTTTAGAATTCCGTTTTTTTAATTGGAGTGCAAAAGTAAGAGATGTAATTTAAATGGCAAAGTTTTTTAAAAGTTTTTTTTTAAAAAACTAAAATAGTATTCTTTACAACTAATTAATGGTTCTTTACGGCAACATTCTACTATTTTATTTTCAATAAAAGGTTTCTTATTCTGCACTAACTGAGCCACCACTGCTTACATTTTTTACAACGGAAGGTGCACCACCTTTGTACCGTATATTTCCACCACTGCTTGCATTGGCCTTCAATCCAACACTTGCAAAGATTGATATAGTTGCGCCACTACTTGCAGATGCTGACGCATTTTCTGCTTGCAGAGCAAGCAAATTAACCTTACTCCCACTGCTTGACTCTACCGTTAAATTTTTTGTGCGCCCGGTCAAAATAATATCTGCATCACTGCTAGCATCTGCAAATACGGATGGCGCATCAACATTTACATTTATAAGAGACCCACTGCTTGCATTGAAGGAAAGTTTTTCTGTATTTTTAATAATTTCATCGCTTCTAACTTCTGCAGATGCTGATGTTGTAACTTTTGTAATAGTAGGAACTACCAGATAAACATTTATGGTAGCATTTCTAATGCTATTGATCCCTTTTATTTTAATTGATAAATTCTTATCCGAAACGTTCGTTGTTACATAAGACATGATGTTATCGTCTGCTTCGATCACTAACGAAGGGATTGCGCCGATTTTTACATCGACTTTTATGGCGCCAGATACACTTAGAGAGTTGATGTCAGAAAGTTGTTTGGTGACTTTTATAATGTTCCCACTTCCCCTCACTCCATTTCTACATGATATAATTGATACTGTCATTAAAATAAAATATAAATATTTCATATCGTTTGTTTTAAAAGTAAAAATATGTAAATGATTCTTTTATTACTTACCGTTGGTAATAAGTTTTAAAACTGCATTATTATGAATCTAATTTCAAATTTGAGGGACTAAATATTTACATTTGCCGCAAATTATGACAGATAAGATATTAATACTCGATTTCGGTTCACAATACACACAACTTATTGCCCGTGTAGTAAGAGAAGCAAGTGTTTTTTGTGAAATAATACCTTTCAATAAAGCGATAGAATTTGATGAAACTATTAAAGGTGTTATTCTATCAGGCTCTCCCTGCAGCGTAAATGAAACCGATGCGCCCGAAGTTGACATTGCTGCTATTGCAAAACAAGTGCCCGTGCTTGGCATATGTTATGGAGCACAGCTTACTGCGAAAATGTTTGGTGGCGTTGTTTCAAAAAGTAATAAGCGGGAATATGGCAGGGCTAATTTAGAAATCATTCAACAAACTTTGATTACTGAGGGGATTGAGAATAACTCTCATGTTTGGATGAGCCATAGTGATACTGTTCAATCGCTACCGCAAGGGTTTATAATTGTTGGTAAAACTGATAATATATCTATAGCCGCATTTGAAAATGAATCAGTTTCAGACAACAAAATTGTGGGCCTGCAGTTTCATCCGGAAGTATACCATTCTGCCGAAGGCAAAAAAATGATTGAAAACTTTTTGGTTAAAATATGCGGTTGTAAAAAAGACTGGACGGCTGCTCATTTTATGACTGAAACGGTAGCAAAATTAAAAGAACAACTAGGCGATAGTAAAGTTGTTATGGGTTTAAGCGGCGGCGTTGACAGTACTGTAGCAGCAACCTTATTGCACAAAGCAATAGGCGAGAATCTATATGGCATTTTTGTAAACAACGGTGTGTTGCGTAAAGATGAATTTGAAGAGGTATTAGAAATTTATAAAGAACTTGGCTTAAATGTAAAAGGTGTAGATGCATCCAAACTATTTTATGATAATCTTGCTGGCAAAACAGATCCGGAAGAAAAAAGGAAAGCCATTGGCGGAAGTTTTATAGAAGTATTTGATGAAGAGGCTAAAAAGATTACAGGAATCAGCTATTTAGGTCAGGGCACAATTTATCCTGATGTTATTGAATCTGCGGCTGTTCATGGGCCTGCGGTTACCATTAAATCGCATCACAATGTTGGTGGCTTACCTGCAAAAATGAATTTAAAAATAGTGGAGCCTTTACGGGCTTTATTCAAAGATGAAGTAAGAAAGATTGGCGCTGAAATGGGTATCCCTGCACGTATGCTGGCAAGACATCCTTTTCCCGGTCCCGGACTGGCCATAAGAATTTTAGGAGAAGTGACGGAAGAAAAGGTACAGTTATTGCAAGAGGCAGATTCAATATATACTTCATTACTTAAAAAGCATGATTTATATGATAAAGTATGGCAGGCAGGTACCATTTTACTTCCCGTAAAAACGGTTGGTGTGATGGGCGATGAAAGAACCTATGAATTTACAGTTGCTTTAAGAGCAGTAACTTCTGTAGATGGGATGACAGCAGATTGGGCACATTTGCCTTATGATTTTCTTGCTGAGGTAAGCAATGAAATTATAAACAACGTTAAAGGTATAAACAGGGTTGTATATGATATCAGCAGTAAACCGCCGGCCACGATTGAATGGGAATAGCATATTATCAAATAACAAACTACAAGGCAGAAATTTAAACATGATTATGAAAAAAAGTATACTAGTTACAATATCGTTTTTATTTTTAATTCTTACAATTAGCTTCGGGCAGCAAGCGCCATTAAAAACATATCATGTCGGTATTTTCTCAGCACTGTATTTAGATTCTGTGTTTTCTAATAATGAATATAATTATGGTAAAAAGTTTCCAAAGTTTACACAACAGGGTCTTGATTTTGTTCAGGGAGCAGAAATAGCATTGGACAGCTTACCGTTGCCAAATGGAAATATTATGGCCACTGTATTTGATTCAAAAGCAAGTCTTAACAATATTCCATGGCTTATTGCAAATAAAAAGCTTGATAGTTTAGACCTAATAATTGGATCTGTGAAAGATATTGAATTTTTAGATCTGGCAAAATTTGCAAAACAAAAAAATATTCCATTTATATCTACTACCTATCCAAATGATGGTGGAATAGTTGACAATCCTTTTCTTGTAATTGTAAATCCTACACTAAGAGCCCACTGTGAAACTATATACGGTTATTTATTGCAAAACCACGGAACCGATAAAATATATTTATGTAGAAAAAAGGGCTCTCAAGAAGATAAAATAGCTGACTATTTTGAAATTATAAATGGCTCCAACGGAAAACCTTTATTAAATATTCAGACTTTAAATTTTGATGATGATTTTACTAAACTTGTCAGTAGCCTCGATAGCAACCGCAAGACAGTTATAATTGGTGGCAGTTTAAGTGAACCTTTCTCTACCGGATTGGTTAATGCAGCTTACCAATTAAAAAATAGTTACCCTATAGAAATTATTGGAATGCCTAACTGGGATGGGTTTTCATCTTTGAAAAAAACAACGCTGAAAGATTTTCCTGTTTATTATACAACTGCATTTATAAATAACAAAGCAAATATCTATACCAAGCAAATTGGCCAGGTTTACTCAAAGAAATTTAAAGGTGTACCCTCAGATATGGCATATAAAGGATTTGAATCAGTTTATATTTTTACCAGGCTAATTACTAAATATCCTGATGATTTTATGAGTCACCTAAATGAATATGCTTACAAGGTATTTAACGACTATAATTTTAAGGCTGTTTATGTAAATAAAAAAGCACAAATCCCCGACTATTTCGAAAATAAACGTCTTTATTTTATGAAAATTTTGAATGGCAAAATCTCCAACGCATGGTAGTTTAATTCAAACTAACCAATTAAATATAAAATTACAGAGCCATTTAATATCTTTCCATAAAAGTTTAAGTGAACAATAGATAAACATATAAGAATATGGTAATCTTTTACCCTTTTCGTTCATCACCATTTCAAGATCATTCCCCAATTTTATTCCATAAAAAAACCCTTACTAAATTAATAGCAAGGGTTTTAAAATAAATATGGCAACTACCTACTCTCCCACATTTTTGTGCAGTACCATCGGCCATAAGGGGCTTAACTTCTCTGTTCGGTATGGCAAGAGGTGAACACCCTCGGCAGAACCACCATAAAGAGGTTGCCGAATGTTTCGTGAAGACACGAACGGCGTAGTGTTATTTGAAAAATGGACTTTCAGATAGTATAAAAATACTGTAGCACCTACATGCTTATTTTCAAACTTTACACATTTGCAGAAATTATTTTTGCGTTCAAATTCGGATATAAACTGTTAAATAATTCACATAAATCAGATGTATGTATGTATGTATGGATGGATGGATGGATGGATTAAATTTGGTTTTTTAACAATTTAAAATTTTTTTATAAAGAAAGTTGCATTATTTGTGGTTTTATCGTTTATAACTTTAATATCATTTGCTAAAGGCTCAAACTGTATTTTAGAAAAAAACGCAGAGTTTTATGCTGCCCAAGAATATAACAGCGAAGCAGTAAAAATTGAAGAGAGCAGCCTATTATTGCCGACGTATTTGTGTCAGGATGTAACAGTGATATATGCCGACGGTTCTACTTCGCCTGGTGTTTTATGCCTTAATATGAGCGATTGCAATGCTCATCCGGCTGACTGTGACGCACCTCATATTTTGTTTATAGATTAATGAAAGCTTAATTTTAAATTATATAAGAATACAAACATGAAGTTTAATTTTTTTTTTCTGAGTCTATTGCTCATTTCTGGAAATTTTTTATTTGCACAAACTTTTCAAGTAACCTATATACAGACTGTTATTGGGGATAGTACACAATCAATAGAGAACAATCCCCAAAATACTAATTCCTCTATATGGACGCTAGTTGGCAGCAACGACTATTCGTTTTACTACAGCAAAGGAAGAAATTATTCCTCATTTAATGCACGCACAATAGACTCTTTATTGAGCACAAAGAAAGACTCCATTATAAACCAAAACAAGTATGGTGTTGAACAAAATAATTCCAACTTAGTAACTGTATCATTGAATAGCAGCGCTTATCTTACTGAGGATACTGCTGCTAAGTATGTTTATATTGATAAAAGGAGCAACAAAGTGCTTACCAGAGATATTTTTGGTAAAACATATCTTCTTACAGAGGAAGAAATACCTATAATAAACTGGGAAATTACAGACAAGAAAAAAAGAATATTGTCCTATGATGCCTTTTTGGCAAGGGCATACTATAGAGGGCGCAGCTATACGGCATGGTTTACCAATGCTATACCTATACTGAGTGGCCCGTGGAAATTTGGCGGCTTGCCGGGAATTATATTAGAACTTTATTCCGATGATAACCAAGTCAAATTTATTGCATCGGAAGTAAAAATGCCCGCAAATGCCGAAATACCCGAAAAACCAATTACATCAGGTACGAAACTATCTCTATCCGATTATTTTTCCTACCCTCAAAATACTTATCACGAAATGGGAATTAAAAATAAGGCAGTAACGGACAATATTGAAAGCAGTCCAGCTTATCAAGCCAATCCTGGCAGATTTGATGCGGTCATCAAAATGCAAAAGAAATCAGAGGAGCTAAATAAGAAGTTTGAAAAGGTTTTCTTTTTTATTGAAAAACGATTTTAAAATTAGTGTATAGATACGTTGTTGTACTTTATATTTTTTCTGCTTTTTTGCAACCCCTGCAAGCACAAATATTTAGTTATTCGGGAAAAGTGGAAACAACATTAGGACTCCCACTTTCCCAGGTAGTAATTAAGCTGTCGCAAAATGATAAGAATCATTTTGCAGTTACTAATTCACTTGGAGCTTTTAATTTTTCTGTGCACAATTTCCAAAATGGGGATTCTTCAGAAATAGAAATAACGCATATAGAGTATCAAAGTATCCTAAAGAAAATTATTAAAAGCTTCGGCACACCTGTGTACCAGGTGATTCATCTATTACCTCAAATCAAATCGCTACAAGAGGTTATAGTAAAACCTGATATTTACAGTAAGGGCGATACCACTTTTATAAATGCAGATGCGTTCCGAAAAAAAGCCGATAATAACTTAGGCGATTTACTGAAAAATATACCCGGGTTTACCAATACGCCATTTGGGATTATATACAATGGTAAGCTCATACAAGAAGTGTACATAGAAAACAATAAACTCTCTGATAATTATTTGGACCTAACCACTAACCTTTCTGCATCCATAATAGCAGAAGTGCAGGTAATTGAAAATTTTAATGAAATAGCCGCTCTCCGAGGATTTAGGCAATCGGACGCTTCTGTGCTGAATTTAAATTTACATAAGAACAAAAAACTTACAGCTTCAGCAAATATAAATGCAGGGGTAGGGGTAGTAAATAAATATGCGATGGATGTAAGTGCGATATTACTAAAGCAAAAAGTAAAATCCCTTACGCTTATCAATGCTAATAATGTCGGCTTCAAACCTTTTAATACTTACCAAGTTGCCAAGGGATTAGTAGATTATAACAGGAATATTTTTTCTGACAACCGCCTTTACGCATATTATAAAGAACCTTCATTTTTTTCTGTCGATCAAAATACAGATGGCGTGTTGCCCAATAATAATCAAAGCCGCAACGTTATTCAAAATATCATATTGCCTTTAAATAAAAAGGGCATAAGCCTGCACATCAATAATGGGTTGTATGCCGATAAGTTTGTAAAACAAAAAGAGTCAGTAGCAACTTTTTATCAAAATCCCTCATTGAATTATTCGGAAAATTTCAGTCAAATATTTTCGCCAACCTATTTCAAAACCGGTGCCGAATTAGTGTTTAATGATCCTAAGTTCTATGCTAAACTTGGTGCGGGCTTTAATAATAGAAATTTTGTAGATAAACAAAACATAAAATCCGGAAATTATTATAAACAATCAAATGTTTCAAAAAAACAATCCTATCAGTACAGCCTATATGCAGTAAAGAAAATTTCCGATTTCTCAGTCGTAGAGGCACTATTAGCTTACAACCAGCAAAATGTGCATCAGCAACTTATTATTGATAATACAATAGGTATTTCTTTTTGGGATAATATAGTAACTCAACGAAGCCAGAATTTGAAGATCAATAAAAACTCTGCCCAAAGCCAGATAAATTTTTATTTAAAAAATCGCATCCTTAAATTAATACAGTTAAACTATACCTCAGAAAATTACAAACCCTATCCAAGGCATGGGCTATAAACTCTTCGCATCAAAAAATTGATAGCTTTTATTACAATACCACTCTGGTTAAAAAAGAATTTGAACTCTCCATAGCGGGATACAATAAAATAGGGAAACTAAAAATAGATTATAAAGTAGGCTTGTTTATTTCGTCACTAAAAAGAGGAGTAGATAAAAGCAAGCCAGTATATCCAATAGCAAATGTAACCTTACAATATAAACTAAATTATAAAAGCGAAATTGGCGCCATAATTAATGTTTCAAAACCAAATTTTTTAGTAAGTAACCTTACACCTATTCCATACCTTGCTTCCTATCGCAGCATTAATTTTGCACATCCCAATCAATATTATAATTCGGGAACAAATTACTCCCTAAATTATAGGAAAAGCAGTGTTTCCTCGGCATCTATATTTTTTGTAAACCTTAGCTTGCAGACAAATAACCCTACTATCATCAACAGAGCTACAAGTTACTCACCAGGTATTTTTTTAAGCGAATCAAATACCATAGCACAGCGAGGAAACCACTCCGAATCTGCATTTGCACAGTATTCAGGCCGTTTAAAGAAAAGCAAAATAAATATCCGTGCTAATTTTTTGGGCAACAGGAGCAAAATATTTTATAATGTGAGTACATTTACCCATCTACTTAATTTTAGAGCAGAACTATTGTTGAAGAAAAACTTTAATGATTATTTGCACATAGAAGGCGGCGTCACTTATACGGTCGATCAACTTGTAATAAACAGGCAAAAAAATAATCAAATTTATCCAATACTTGAAATAAGCAGTAAATCAGAGCATTCGATTAATTACTCAATCCGTTACAAACCTATATTTATATATTCAGGTTTATTAGCAAGCCGTTATCAAGGACTGAATGGATCATTAATATATAGTCCTAAAAAAGGTAAATACAACTTTAAGTTATTATGTGAAAACGCAATTAAGCAAGACTACCTTTTACAAGCTACTACTAATCCCTTGTACAATATTGTGAACAAAGATTTTGTAATACAAAGATATTTTCTACTTCAGTTTTCAAAAATGCTCAAATAACTATTAGGCTTTTGAGTATTATCAATCCACCCCAAGTTACTCTTACTCTGTACGTGGCTGCTTTTTTGAAGCATTTAAAAATATAGTGTAGTGTTGTAAACTTTGCACATGGATAAAATCGAAACCGAGATATGCTGAGAAGTACGATCTGGCTTAAGCAAAAAAGCACTAAACACAACATTTACAATCACCTATCGCTACTAAACTACTCTCACTATGGCAATGCTAATAACAAAAAATTCTTTGCAAATAAAAGAAATGGGTTTTTATAAATAATCATGGCAACGACCTACTCTCCCGCATTGTTGTGCAGTAGCCTCGGAACGTTAACAGAGAAGGCTTAACTTTTTAGTTCGTTTTGGGAAGAGATTAAACAATCACAAGAACCACCATAAAGAGGTTGCCTAATATCACTTGAAGCCTAGAACAACATCCGTTAAAAATGCCCTAAAACAAAAAACCCTCACAGTTTCCTGTAAGGATTTTTATAAATAATCATGGCAACTACCTACTCTCCCACATTTTTGTGCAGTACCATCGGCCATGAGGGGCTTAACTTCTCTGTTCGGTATGGGAAGAGGTGAACACCCTCGGCAAAATCACCATAAAGAGTTCAAGCATTAGTATTGAGATGTTAGTATTGAGTATTTAGATTTGGACTGTATTAGCCATTGATCTCAATACTCAGTACTCAATACTATGTACTGTTAAAAATAAAATTACATATTGGGATAAGTTGTTTTTGTTACAGCAGTTGTATTTTGTTAGCCTCTTCCTTTCCCTCTCCTTTGGAGAGGCTAGGTGAGGTAGCTAAAAAATAAAAAATAAAGCTTACGGGCAATTAGTACTACTCGGCTTCGATGTTACCACCCTTATACCTGTAGCCTATCAACGTCATAGTCTCTGACGACCCTTAAAAGTAAACTCATCTTGAGGTTGGTTTCACGCTTAGATGCTTTCAGCGTTTATCCGTGCTGTACGTAGCTACTCTGCATTGCACCTGGCGGCACAACAGAT
>JBBRPX010000106.1:0-12135 GCA_038227505.1 Chitinophagales bacterium | reverse complement strand
CTTGGCCAAGATTTAGTGTGGCATCTGAAAGTTCTTTAGGAGTCTTCTGGTAATGTATAGTTTGACTTGTATTTATACCTATTGTTACCAAAACATTGTTGACTGTTTCAGGCATTAGAGATACTGACATATCATGTTTTTTAGTGAGGGCGCAAATATAAGAGTTGTCCTTAAAGTGGCAAATTTTTAAGGCATTCCATTTATATATTTTTAGAATAATTTATAGAAAAAGCGAAGGATGAAAATATAATTTTAGGTATATAGGAAAAATAAACTTTTATGGGGAAATTATCTTATTTTTTTGATTTTGAAATGCTTAAAACTTTTAAAAAAACGAAAATAGCTAATGAGCGAAGGATCATTTTTTGAATTATAAAGTTTTATATTAAATTGAAAAACTTATTTCAGGGATTTCGCCTTCCAAAATAAGGTGGGCTTTTGTCTTTTCTTTTATTTCTCTTATTGTAACGCCGGGCGCTCTTTCCAACAGTTTAAAACCATTGGGTGTAATTTCAATAACGGCTAAATCAGTAACAATCTTTTTAACGCAATTTCTACCGGTTAATGGTAAAGAACACGATTTTAAAAGTTTGCTTTCGCCTGAAGGACTTGTATGCATCATTGCAACTATAATATTTTTTGCGCTGGCAACTAGATCCATTGCACCACCCATTCCTTTAACCATTTTACCGGGAATTTTCCAGTTAGCAATATCTCCGTTTTCACTTACTTCCATAGCACCAAGTACAGTTAAATTAATTTTGCCTGAGCGTATCATACCAAAGCTCATAGCACTATCAAAAATAGATGAGCCGGGTAGTGTAGTAATAGTTTGTTTACCTGCATTTATAAGATCTGCGTCTTCATTACCTTCTATTGGAAATGGCCCCATACCCAGTAATCCATTCTCACTCTGCAGTACCACATTCATTCCTTGAGGTATATAATTTGCTACAAGCGTTGGAATACCGATACCAAGGTTCACATAAAAACCATCTTTTAATTCCTGTGCAATTCGTTGTGCAATCTGAAATTTATTGAGCGCCATATAATTAATTTGAGAATTGAAAATTTGAAAATAAATTAATTTTGAAACATACTTATCACTGAATTAGTAGTAAGTTTTCAAATTATAATTTCGTAACTGTTCGTTGCTCAATTCTTTTTTCGTAATTGCTACCCTGAAAAATATGATTTACAAAAATCCCCGGAGTGTGTATAAAGTTTGGATCTAACGCTCCATCCTCTACTAATTCTTCAACTTCTGCAATTGTAATTTTTGCAGCCATCGCCATAAGTGGATTAAAATTTCGGGCAGTGTCTTTATAAATTAAATTACCGCTGCGGTCTCCCTTCCATGCTTTTACAATTGCAAAATCTGCCTCAAATGCCATTTCCAATAAATATTCGTTACCATTAAAAATCCTTGTTTCTTTTCCTTCTGCCACTTCTGTGCCTACACCTGCAGGAGTGAAAATAGCCGGCATGCCGTAACCTGCAGCCATGCACCTTGTGGCAAGTGTACCTTGCGGTATAAGTTCCACTTCCAGTTCCCCTGATAATAATTGTCTTTCAAATTCTGCATTTTCGCCAACATATGATGCTATCATTTTTTTTACCTGTTTTTGTTTTAGCATCAAACCAATACCAAAATCATCAACCCCTGCATTATTAGATATACATGTTAGGTTTTTTACTCCTTTTCTTACCAATGCTGCAATACAGTTTTCCGGTATACCGCACAAACCAAAACCACCCAGCATAATGGTTTGCCCATCTACAATTTCCTTTATAGCATCATCTGCATTCTTACTTAACTTGTTCATTTGCGGGTTTAATAATTTTTTTGAGTCTTATGTTTTCTCTAATTCTTCCGTTTCTTACAACTATCGTATCTAGCAATGGCTTCAAAAGCTCTTCGTGCTTTAAATAGTAATCATAACTTTTGTAGAAGGTTTTTCTATCAGTTTTATTTTTAGCAAATATTTTTAACTGAAGTTTTAAATTTTCTTTTTCTAAATTCTTAGAAGAATCTTTTGAAATAAAATCCTGTGTGAACACATCTGCCTGTGTAAGTTCCCATATAATGTTTTCCATTTTATCTGGCGATAAAACAAAATTGCCATTTTGTTTACAGCACAATAAAAAAACGCTTAAAAAAAAACATAAAATTATTTTCATTATTTTAAAACTTCTTTGTAACTGTTTGAATTCGTCAGGTCTAGTTTAGAAAGTAATTCAACCGCTTTGGCCTTATCCTGCGGTTGAGCTTTTGAAAAGATTCTGATTAATTCATTTGACTTTCCCTGAAAAAAAAACTGGTTGATCATCGTGTTTGGATTATCATTATTAAAAACACCAAGAAGATTAAGTGAGTTCAAAATTTCAGATCTTCCTGCATTTTCATCTTCATAAAATTTATCCAGCCCAAGCCTGTAATAATTATAATAAACATCATTGATAACTGCATATCTTGTATTAAGCATATTATCAACAAGCCAATAACGGTTACGTATTCCATCAAAAGCTTTCCACCCTTTTATCCCTCTTCCATCAGGTGCATTGTTTACTATATTTTGAGCTTTTAAAAAAGACGCCTCTCCGCCACGAATGGCAAAAGATTCGTTATCAAAAGCAATGATCATATTTACATAGTAGGCAAAAATTGCTGTTAGGTTTGAAATTTGAGGGTCGTTACCTGTAACTCGATTATCATTAAATTCTAACTGTTGAAATTCAACATACTTAAAATTAATATCCTCATCTTTAAAATTAATTATAGGAGAAAGGTAAGATGTATTAAAAACCGGCCTGGCAGCCTGTATGGTTAAAGAACCTTTGTAAATATTTGCCTCGTCTGTTGACTGAAGATTTAGAAAAAAAGTACAATCAATTTTTTCGTTTGGCGCATAAGAGTCTTTAGTCCATTTTTTGTTATTAAGAAAATTATTCAAAGCTGTTTGTAAAGTTTGAAAAGCATTTCTGTTTACATTATTTGTAACCTGAACAGCAGATACTGTAACTCTGGCATTAAGTTCTTGCGCCTGTGTAAAAGAAAAAATAAAAAAAGAGACAAAGACTAAGATGGATTTGTTCATACTAGTTTTTTAAAATTGTATTTATTATGTCAACTGCTATCGCTTCTTTGCTTTTAGTTTCAAATGAAAATTTCTTCTGCTCCCTATTATAAATAGTAATTTTATTAGTGTCGAATCCAAACCCCGCCCCTTCGTCATTCAAGGAATTTAAAATTATAAAGTCAGCGTTTTTATCGGTTAATTTTTTTAAAGCATTGGTTTCTTCATCTGTTGTTTCTAATGCAAAACCTACCAATATCTGTTGCTTTTTCTTTAATTGTCCTAACCGCTTTAAAATATCATTTGTCTTTTTTAGTTCAACGACAAAAGTATCGTCGTTCTTCTTGATTTTTTCTTTCGATATTATTACCGGTGTGTAATCCGCAACTGCAGCACACATCAAAGTAATATCTGTTTCAATAAATTCATTTACACAAACTTCATACATCTCAGATGCAGTTGTTACTCTTATAATGTTCATTTCAGACGGAACAATTTCCATACAAGGGCCCAAAACAAGAGTAACATCTGCTCCTCTATTTTTGCATTCATTTGCAAGTGCAATTCCCATTTTGCCAGTACTATGGTTTCCAATAAATCTTACAGGATCAAGCGGTTCTTTCGTTGGCCCCGCCGAGATCAAAACCTTTTTCCCTTTTAACTCGTCCTTCTTTTTAAAATAGTTTTCAAAAAAAACTAAAATATTATCCGGCTCCATCATTCGTCCCTCCCCGGTTAAGCCACTTGCTAACTCTCCTTTATCTACCGGTAAAATAGTATTACCAAATGACTGAAGCAAAGAAATATTTTTTTTAGTAGATGAATGGCACCACATATCTTCATCCATAGCAGGCGCAACAAAGACAGGACAAGTTGCGGACAAATAAACGGCCAGTAAAAGATTATCGCACAGTCCATTTGCCATTTTAGCAATTGTATTACAACTTGCTGGTGCTATAATCATCGCATCAGCCCATCTTCCTAACATGACGTGATTGGCCCATGTATCATCGCTAGAAAGCTCATGCAATACATCATTCTTACTCAAAGTAGAAAGTGTGAGTGCCGGTATAAATTTAGTAGCAGCTTCTGTCATTATAACTTTCACCTCAGCGCCATTTTTTACCAATAACCTTACAAAGGTTGCTATTTTATACGCAGCAATACTACCCGTAACAGCAACTAGAATTTTCTTTTCTTTAAGCATACAAAAAAACGACGGATAAAACCGTCGTTAAAATTATTAATAATTCTCTGTAAAAATATTTTAAAATCAAATCTTAACTAAAAAGATCTTCATCGTTTTTACGGAAGTAAACTTTATCTTCTAAAAATTCTGTTGTTGCAAGCAAAGCAGCATTTGGCATACGCTCATATGCACGAGATATCTCTATCTGTTCTTTATTTTCGTGTACTTCCTCCAAGCTATCTGTATGGCTTGCAAATTCTTCTAATTTACTGTGGAGTTCTTCTTTCACAGTAATATTTATCTGATTAGCCCTTTTAGCCATTATGGCTATCGATTCATATAAATTACCTGTTTTATCTTTCATATCTGATAATTTTTTTGGCTCTACACTACTGCTCGTATTAGAGCTTAGCTGACGACGAAGTTTGCTCATTTGTTAGTTCTTTTATATTTTTTTGACTTAATTTACTATAATCCTCTGCTTCTTTTAATAATTTACTTTCGGGAAATCTATCTGCGAAATCAAGGTATTCGGTTGTTACTTTTTCAAACCTTTCAATTTGTTTTTCAGGTACACTTAGTTTTGCAAACTTGTAAAAGGATTTAACCACCATTAACTTATACTCATCAGCCTTTTGAGATTCTGGATAATTATTTAATAAATTATTGAAAGCTAATCCGGAAGATCGAAATTGGCTAAGATTGTAATATAATTGCGCCGCACGACCTTCTTTAAGTTCAAGTTTTGCTCTTCCTTCATCAATTATAGCAGTAGCATCTTTTATTCTTGATGAACCAGGGTGCGTATTTATGAACGTCTGCATCATGTTCATAGATTTCAAAGTATTAACCTGTTCCAATTCAATTTTTGGGCTTTGCTTAAAATAACAATATGCCCTTACATAATCGACTTCTTCAGCACGGGGACTATTTGGAAACACTTCCAAAAATCCTTTAAAGAGATTTTGTGCGTCCTTATATTGTTTTTCATAATAAAAACAATATGCCCATTTATAATAAAGATCCTCAAATTTATCTGTTCCTTTCACAGAAGCAAACAATTCTTCGTAGAGAAGTTGTGCATTCCTATATTTCTTTTTTGAGTAAAATTCATCAGCCTTCTTCAGCTTGTAAGATGTATCGTTACTTTTCTGTATTTTACTGAATTTGCTACACGATGCTACACCGGCAAAAACAAAAACAATTAAAATAATTCTAAAAATTGCCTTCATAAATATTTGCGAAATTAACTTATTTGTGCCAAAAGTGACGCATTAATATTTATTAACCAAAATTGAACAGTTAATGAATTTATAAACATCTATATAAACAAAGAACCCTTCCTGTTTGGAAGGGTTCTCTATAATTATTTTATACACTTAGTTAGACTTAATGTCAACTGTATTTTTAGTTGCTCCATCGCCAACTTGACAATTTGTTGAGATACGATCAGCGCTGATACCTTCTTTTTCAACAAGGTACATTTTGATTGCTTCATTTCTTTTGTTACAAACTGCTTGAGCCGATTTAGAAGCTTCAGGATATCCTGTCACACTAATATTACAAGTAGGATTCGATTTCATTTTAGAAGCTACAGATGCAAGCATTGCTTTAGTATCGTTGCTTAAAGTTTGAACATTACCTTTAAATGTAAGACTTGGATAGTCACTAGGGCAAGTTACGGTTACAACTCCTGTTCCGGTTCCAATATTCTTGCAACATTCTGGATCAGGACATTTACCTACACCATCAGCGTTTACAGGTTGACACTCAGTTGGAGTAATCAATTGCTTGTCTTTACAATCTGGAACACCATCACCGTCAGTATCTTTTGTTACACCATGTGTATCAACTGGGCAACCTGCAGGCGTATTTGGCTCACGGTCAAGTTGATCAAGCACACCATCACCATCTGCATCTTCAAATGTAGGCTTTGGTAATTTCATATGCTTTGGTTGATTTAACTCGCTGTATGCATAATCCAATGGATTTAACCAATACAAAGGCTCTACAGATTTTCCACCAAGATTGAAATTTAAATGAACAGAAGCATAATTGTAAGAATCAAAATCACGAGTTTGAGCAGGATCAGTGCGTGGTTGCTCTTGCCATTGTTGACCATCCAATAAATCTGTTTTTACAAAAGTAAAACGATCTTCAATAGCTAAGTTTACTCTTTTACCTAATTTAAATGCAATACCCGCGAGCACATTACCTGATGGTTTTAATGTTTTACCATCAACACCTGGAGTGGTTGCACGAGTTCCTCTAGTGCTTTGTGCGTCAGTTTCGTAAGTATTATCCATTCCATTCTTCAAGTCATTTCTGATATCTTTTCTCCTTTTATAAAGATTGGTTTCAGAAGCATATTTTGCTTGAGTAGCATTAAACAAAGCTCTGTAAGGAGCACCATTTGCGTCTAATGCATTCACCTTTGTTCTAAACAATGAAGCTCCTATACCTGCACCACCGTAAATTAACAAACCTGTCTTAGCTTTATGAAATCTTATGTTGTTTAATGTAAAAATACCCTGAAGACTTAGGTCCTGTAATTTTGTTTTGTAATTATAATAAACAAAATCTGCAGTTGGACTCACAACTCCGGCACCATTCGTATTTACAATAGCACCACTTGATGTTCTGACTGGAGCAAAATAACGACCCCAAGCCTCGTTCTTAGAAAATGCCTCAGAAGCTTTCCAGTTCTGTCCTCTCATGTCAAGGTTTACATACTCCGCTCTAAGCGAAAATAAATAACCTAACGCTTTTCTTACTGTTACACCAAAATTTGGAGCAGTAAAAGCCTTTGTAGAAACATCACCACTTATTGTTGCAAGACCAGTGCTAATACCAACTTCCACCATACTACGTGGCTTTGCAGGAAAAGAATAGTTGTTGTTGAAGAATTCATTTTGCTGTCCCATTTTCTTGTTAGGGATAACGGACGAATCGTAGATGCTATATCCACCATTCATGTAGCCTGTATTTCCAGTTCCCGTCTGTGCAAATGCACCAGCTGAAACCAGCATACAAATAGCCGTAAATAATTTTAATTTTTTGCTTACCATAACTTAAAAGTTGTTGAATTTTCGAAAATATTCTGATTGATTAATTGCAAATGTAAACAACCGGGTTAAATATACAAATTTTTTTTACCATTTATTTATAATTTAATCTTTGCTTTACATTGATTTCTTATGTATTATCAAGACTAATGCCAAAGCGAAATAGTTGCATGGATAAAGAAAAAACATTTTTTTCAACAGAATTAAAAATCGAAATGCCATCCTGCTGCCATAAATTGCTTTTTTTTAGAAGATGGAATCTTTTCAAAATATTATTTCGGAAGAGTTAAAGGCATTTGAGTCAAAATTTTCAAAGGCAGTTAAAAGTAATGTTTCATTGCTTGATACAGTAATGAAATATATAATCAAGCGCAAAGGAAAACAGCTTCGACCAATGTTTGTATTTTTAAGTGCAAAACTTCACGGGACAATAAATGAAAGTACCTATCGAGCTGCTGCTTTAGTGGAAATGCTACATACAGCAACCCTTGTACATGATGATGTAGTTGATGAATCAATGGAACGCCGTGGATTTTTCTCAATTAATGCAGTTTGGAAAAATAAGATTGCAGTTTTAGTGGGCGACTATCTTTTGTCAAAAGGATTGCTCCTTTCTACTGAAAATGGAGAATTTGAACAACTCCGCATCCTTTCTGAAGCTATTAAGCAAATGAGCGAAGGGGAATTATTACAGATTGAAAAAACAAGAAAACTTAATATAGATGAGGCAGTATACTTTGAAATAATTAGGAACAAAACTGCATCCTTACTTTCCTCCGCATGTGCGATAGGTGCCTACAGCACAACCCAAAACAAAGAAATTTGCGAAAAAATGAAAGTTTTTGGTGAAAAAACCGGGATCGCTTTTCAAATTAAGGATGATCTTTTCGATTATGGATCTGAAAAAATTGGTAAACCTACGGGAAATGACATTAAAGAAAAAAAGATGACGCTTCCGCTCATTTACACATTGAGCAAAGTTGATAAACCTACATTGAGGAAAATTATCTACATAATAAAGAATAACAGCGCTGACAAAGAAAAAGTAAAATGGATTATTGACACTGTTGTTAATACAGGAGGAATTAAATACGCCGAACAAAAAATGATTGAATACCGAGATGAGGCATTAGCAATCATTGATGGGTTTCCAGTTTCGGAGGTTGGAGATGCTCTTAAAGATTTAGTACGTTTTACAACAGATAGAAAATTTTAACGCACTTGGAAAAACGATGGAAAATACTCCCCTACGATTTAAAGGAAATTGAATCAATCCACAGCAGCTTAAATGTTAGCAAAGTCATTTGTAAGATTCTTACTCAAAGAAATTTTAAGGATTACGATTTGTCCAAAGATTACTTTCTTCCTGCACTAATAAACCTGCATGATCCTTTTTTAATGAAGGATATGAATATTGCAGTAACAAGAATAGAAACTGCCATTAACAGAAATGAAAAAATATTGGTGTATGGTGATTATGATGTTGATGGAACCACGTCAGTTGCCTGCATGTATAGTTTTCTTTGTGAATTAAACTATCCACAAAATTTAGACTTTTACATTCCTCATAGATACAGAGAAGGTTATGGCGTAAGCAAAGCGGGAATTGATTTCGCAGCTGCAAATAATTTTAAGCTAATTATATGTTTGGATTGTGGCATTAAATCCGTCGAACTTATTGATTATGCGAAGTCACTTGGCATAGATTTTATTATTTGCGATCACCATTTACCCGGCGGTGAAATCCCTAAAGCTACGGCGGTACTCAATCCAAAACAAACAGACTGTTCATACCCTTACAAAGAACTGTGTGGATGTGGAGTAGGCTTCAAATTAATGACGGCCCTTGCAAGTCAATTTAATCTACCTAATGATACCGTTTATAAATATCTGGATCTAGTTGCTACAGCAATTGCTGCTGATATTGTACCAATGACCGGTGAAAACAGAATACTGGCGTATCATGGGCTAAAAAAAATAAATACAAATCCCCTCCCCGGCATTAAAGCGTTGATGGAACTTGGTGGCATTTCAAAAATAATGACGATCACAAATGTGGTTTTTATAATCGCCCCTAGGGTAAACGCCGCGGGCAGAATGGATGACGCTAAAAAAGCAGTGCAGTTATTTATAGAAAAGGATGTTGAAAAAGCTAAAGTGTATGCCGAAATGCTTCATATTGATAACAAAGAAAGAAAGGAAGCAGATAGCAGCATTACAGAAGAAGCACTACAAATTATTTACGACAGTGTTGTTCTGCAAAATAAAAAAACCTGTGTATTATACAGCGAGCATTGGCACAAAGGCGTTGTAGGCATTGTAGCAAGCAGGTTAATTGAGCATTACTACAAACCCACTATCGTGCTTACAAAAAGTGGTGACTTTATTGCCGGAAGTGCACGCAGTGTGCCGGGTTTTAATTTGTATGAAGCAATTTATGCGTGTAAAGATTTGCTGATCGCATATGGAGGTCATTTTGCTGCGGCAGGCCTTACTTTAGCTCCCGAGAATTTAATTCCATTTACAAATAAGTTTGAAGAAGTTGTTGCAGCAACTATTCCGGATTATCTTCTTATACCAGAAATAATTATTGATGCAGAAATAAATTTTGAAGAAATAACAGAAAATTTTTACAATATCATATGCCGCATGGAGCCGTTTGGACCGGAAAATATGCGCCCAGTTTTTATTTCAAGAAAATGTACTGACTTTGGTTATTCAAAGATTTTAAAAGAAGCACACATCAAATTTGTACTGAGTCAAAAAAAAACAATTATGAATGGTATTGCTTTTAATATGCATGAAAAATTTTCATTACTTGCCAATCAAAAAGAGGTTGATATTGTTTTTAGTATTGATGAAAATGAATGGAACGGCAATAAAAATTTGCAGTTAAAAGTTATTGATGTAAGACCAAGTGAATCTTAGAAAATAATTTTTGAAACTCCATTCCACCTATGAAACCATTTAAATATTTTAAATATTTTTTTTACATCCTTTACAATTGGGATGCTAGAATAGCCTTCCATATTATTAGAAATGAAATAAGAGGAGAAAAAAAATACAACATAGAAACAACAGGTTCGGACTCACTCAAAAGTTTGGAAAATAAAGGGATTGATATTTCACACGCCACCATTTACATGCCCGTATCGTATGATTTGCTGGAAGACTTTTTTACCGAAATAAAAATACAAACCTTTAACCATTTTCTGGATATTGGCTGTGGTAAAGCCAGAGCTATGTGTGTAGCAGCAGCATATGGCGTAAAGAAAGTAAGCGGTATAGAACTATCGAAAGAATTATTTTTAGATGCTGAGAGAAACATCAAAACCCGTCAAGAAAAATATCCTTCTACCAATTTTAGCATTTACAACAACGATGCTTTTTATTTTGATATTGATGATGATGTTGATTGCATATTTATGTTTAACCCATTTGATGAGACTATCATGAATGCTGTAATGGAGAACATAGAAACAAGTTTGGACTTGAAACCAAGGGTTATGACTATTGTGTATATAAATCCTTTAGAAAAACATGTGCTCCTTGAGTGGGGTTATGAAGAAATCTTTCACTCAAAAAAAATGAAATACCTCGAGGGAAGTGTCTTTGTAAAAAATGTTTAAACAGGAAAAACCTGCAAGTTTTAATTTGCAGGTTCTTATTATTAATTCTTAATGAAATATTTATTAATTACTACCCATTAACTCTACACTCCTACTTATAAATTGTGTGAGGTTTTTACCCGTTAATAATCCTTGAGAAAGCAAAGCCAAATCAGCTAAATTTTTCACTAGTTTTTCTTGTTGTGGAGAATCGACTTCTGCCAAAATATTTTTATAAATAGGGTGATTTCCATTTACTGTAAGTGATACTTCATCAGGCATTTGTGCATAAAACGCTGCCATGCCACCACCTGCTGCAGCCATATCTTTCATACGACGCATTTGTTCAGGTCTTGTTGCTGTAACAGGTGGTGCATCTGCACTTAAACCTTTTACTTCTACTGTTACATGCAGCCCTTCCTGTGGTTGTTCAAACAAAGTTTTTAATTTCTCAGATTCTTCTTTTGAAAGAACACTTTCGGCACCTTCACTTTTATCAATTAAGTTATCTGCAATATCCGCATCTACCCTTGTAAAAATAAAATCATTCCATTTCATTTCTACCGTATTTATAAATGCCGCATCTACCAAAGTTTCAGCTTTTACTACTATGTATCCTTTGCTCATTGCTTGTTGTATATAAGCATCTTGCTGCACAGGGTTAGTTGTATATAAAATTACCTGCTTCCCCTCCTTATTTTTTTGAGAAGCCGTTGCAGTTACATATTCTTCTTTTGTAAAAAATTTGCCTGTGGTATCTTCCATAATAAAAAAGCTGTTGCTCTTTTCTAGGAACTTATCGTCAGTCATCATACCGTACTTTACAAACAGACCAAGGCTCTCCCACTTTTGTTCAAACGCAGTACGCTCATTTTTAAAAAGTTCTTCTAACTTATCAGCAACTTTTTTAGTAATGTGTGCATTTATTTTACGCACATTTGGGTCTCCCTGCAAATAACTTCTGCTAACATTTAGGGGAATATCCGGACTGTCAATTACACCCTGCAACAACATTAAAAATTCAGGTACAATATCCTTTACTTCATCTGTAACAAAAACCTGATTGCTGTATAATTGTATTTTATCTTTTTGTATTTCGTAGCTGTTTTTTATTTTAGGGAAGTACAAAATACCTGTGAGGTTAAAGGGATAATCAACATTTAGTTGAATCCAAAACAATGGTGTTTCATTAAATG
>JBBRPX010000105.1:0-12147 GCA_038227505.1 Chitinophagales bacterium | reverse complement strand
TCTGCATCTACATAAAAATTATCAAGCAAAACAAAATCATTTGCAAGATTGTGCTGGTTGGGTGTTATATTTTTACCAAACAATACCAGGCTGGTGTCGCCATTTCCCTTTGGCATATCTCCCAATACCTGGTCGTAAGTTCTGTTTTCTTTAATTACATAAAACACATATTTTATTGGAGACTTTTCACCTACTTTTTTTGGAACAGGGTTTCCGGCAAGCCCATCGGCATTTAATTCTTTTTCTTTTGTGTAAGGCGTATTTGCATAAACAACTTTTGAAAAAATTTGCAACTGTTTATTTGAAGGTGTTGGAATTATACTTAAAGTTCCCGTAAATAAACCCGCTATATATTGCACGCCCATTGGTTTAGTTGTATCTCCCTGCTGGTACAAAACAGTCTGGTTACTTCTGTAAGGGCTGGGACCAAAAGGATTTGCCGATGATGCAAATCCTTTACCATTTGATACGAGTATTTTTTTACCGATCACTTTTACGTTTGTTGGGTACCAGCCTACAGGTATAAATCCTTTTGATGTACTTTCCCCTGTTTTACTTACATCAAATACCGCTAAACAGTTGTTATCTGCATTGGCGATATACAACGTTTTCTCATCTGCACTTAGTGCCAAACCATTGGTGGTACTGCCGCTTGGAGCATTAGGATACAATGCAGTGTTTAGTGTTTCTATTACTTTCTTTGTTGCAATGTTAATAATAGAAACGCTGTTATCGTTTGCATTTGCCACAAACAAATGTGTATTTTTTTTATTGAGGATAATTTCATTGGGGTTATCTCCTACGACAATGGATTCTTTAATAGTAAGCGATTTTGTATCAAACAAAATTATTTTATCGGCACCCCAGCAACTGATGTACAGCGTTTTTTTATCGTTGGAAAGAAGACATGCATAAGCCTCTCCATCCAGTTTTATTTTTTGCAGAACCTGTTTGGTTTTTAAATCAACAACATACAGCGAATTGTTTTCTTTGGTAACAACATACATTTTTTGTGCAACATCATCTACCTCAATACCTGCGGGAGAAATAAGGTCTTTCATTTTTTTACCAAGCAAAAAACTATCCGTCAAAATCAGTTTATTTTGTACAATGTTATATTGCAATATCCAGTTGTCATTGCCACCACTTGCGTACAGCTTTTTTTCATCAGCAGAAAATTTTAAACCATACCAGGATTTTGCAATAACCACATTGTCGAGTTCCTTCTCCGTTTTTGCATTAAATAATTGTATGGTTTGTGTGCTTTGTCCATTATTGGTTACAGCAAAATACTTTTCGTTTTTGCTTACCGCAATATTTAATGGTAAGTCTCCCAACGGCAATCCTTTACCTGCCGCAGAAATACTCCAGCCATTTGGCAACGTAATTTTTTTATTTTCAAACTGTTGTAAAGTCTGGCTACTTGCGTTTAAGGCCAGCAACATCAAATAAATAAAATAGATTTTTTTCATACATTAAATTTAAAAATCGCAATGTACGCCGAACGGGGTAGATAAATAATTTCTGAAGTTATAAATACTTAAAATTTAATACTAACATCATTTAATTTAATACAACAGGAAGATAGATATTAAACGTTGAGCCTTCGTTAGGTACACCATTGGCTGTAATGATACCATTGTGATTTTGAACAATTTTTTTAACGATCGCAAGCCCAATACCGGTACCGGGATAATTTTCTTTTACATGAAGCCTTTGAAAAACTTCAAAAATTTTGTCCTTGTATTGTGGGTTAAAACCTATACCATTATCGCTTACAGATATTCTGCAATAACCTTTGTCTTTTATAAGTTTGGAAGAGGAATGTTTAGCAATTTCTTTTGCAAATGTGGCTGAGTTTCCCCTTACAGCTGAGATTTTAATATGTGGCGGAACATCATCTTTTGCAAATTTAATTGCATTGGTAAGCAGGTTGTTCATTATCTGCCTTATTTGAAAAGGAATTACGTCTCCATCGCACAATTTGTCTATTTCTATAACCGCTTTTTTCTCTTTTATCAGCTCTGAAAGCTCTTCTGTTACTTCACCTACAATTAAATTTAGATCAGTATTTACAAATTCTCTGTCTGCTACATTTGTGCGTGAGTATGCAAGCAAATCTTCAATTAGGGCTTGCATGCGGTTAGCAGAAAGCTGCATTCTTTTAAAATAATCTTTTCCTTTTGGAGATAACAATTGAGCTTCTTTGTCTAAAATAAGCGATGCGAAGGTTTGAATTTTACGCAAAGGCTCCTGCAGATCATGGCTTGATATATAATTGAACGCAAGCAATTCTCTGTTGGCAATACTTAATTCTGTTCCACGCTTTTCCTTTTCTTCGTTTTGAAATTTAAGCAGTGCATTTGCCGCACTTAACTGAAGGGTACGCTGCACAACTTTTTCTTCCAGATCTTTTGAATGGATTTGTTCGGTTTCTAAATTTTTATTTCGGGCATTTACCTGCTCGGTAACTTCGTAACCAAAAATTAAAATACCATAAATTTCTTTATCCTCATTATACATAGGCTGATAACTGAAATTAAAATAACCTAACTCCGGTTCCAATCCTTCAGCCCGTGCAAAGTTAGCAGGTACATCAATACCCACAAAGGGTTCCCCGGTTTTATAAACATTGTCCAAAAGGGTATCAAAGCCTTGCCCAATCATTTCAGGTAATGCATCTAAAAATGCTTTACCCTGTATTAGTCGTTTACCAAATAAAGCCTGGTATCTTTCATTTACCAGATCATATACGTGTGTAGGTCCGGTAAGTGTACATATAAATGCGGGAGCATTAAGAAGTAAATCCTGTACCATTGTTGCCTGAGCTTCCATTTTTTTTCTTGCTATTACAACATCCGTAATATCATTCGTAATACAAATAATACCTGTAATGGTGGCAGTTTCATCAAACATTGGCTGGTAAACCAGGTTGTAATATCCTTTCTCATTCTTGCCGGTAGAGGCAATATTATATTCCAGTTCTTTGATGTGATGAGGTATACCTGAGGTTAAAACTTTGTACAATATTGGCTCGGCAATACTTCTGGTTTCAGGCATCGTTTCAAAAAGATTGTTTCCAACAAAATCTTTTTCAGTCATTCCTACAATTTGTAAAAAAGCTTCGTTTGCCATTTCTACATGAAAATTTATTCCTTTAAAAATACTTACGCCCACGGAAACCTGTAACAGTATATTTTTAAACCTTCCTAAAAATTCATCGTCTTTTAACCTGTATTTTTTTTGCTCGGTAACATCTTCAATAGCCAGTAAAATAAATTTTTCAGCACCCACTTCACTAATTACCTCTCTGGCATTTAACAACAGTATTTTTTTACCAACCAATGGAAAATTATGTACTACTTCAAAATCTGTAAAGGTTTTATTTTCTTCAACAATACCACTTAACAATGTTCTTAATGCAGGAATATTCCAGTGTTTATTTGCCAGATCGTAAATTAAAGTGCCTTCTGTATCTTTTTTCTGAATATGAAAAGTGCTGTAAAATGACTTGTTTGCGCTGCGTATTCTCAGGTTTTTATCAAGCACCAAAAGCGGTTCTCTAATAGTAGCTACAATAGATTCTGCATATCGCCTTGCAGTGGTTATTTGCTCATTAAGGCTTATCAATTCCTGGTTTACTACGGTAAGTTCTTCGTTGGAGCTTTGCAGCTCTTCCTTACTCGTTTCGAGTTCTTCATTTAAACTCTGTAACTCTTCGCTGCCACTCAGCAATTCTTCATTGGCACTCTGCAGTTCTTCATTGGCGGCTTCCTGGTCTTCGGTAATACTGCGCATATCTTCTCTTGTCTGCACAAGTTCCTTTTCTATCTGTTTTATGTAAAGCTCTTTTTCTTCGTTTAATAAAGTAGACGCTACATTGCCATCTCCCTTTACCGGTGTTGAAATGTGTAACGTTTGATTGTCGTGAAAAAGTATTAAATAATGTGGCTCTGTCATGTTTGGAATGGGCATTGCTTCAATATCTACAAATCGTTTTACGCCATCTATATCCAATACAATATTTTCTTTTAAAACGGTGGCATTTAATTTTTTTGCCTTGTGTACAACATTACGAAGTTCAAAAGCCAAGCCGCTGCGTGCCATCTTTAATAAGTTGTGGCTTGGCTTGCCGGCTGCCTGCTCTAAATATAAATTTGTATTTCCCCTAAAATGCACAATATCCATTGCATCATTTACTACAACGCCTGCGGGAGTGTATTTACTGAGAATTATCTCATCAGCCGTTTTTTGAAAGTCAGTTTGCATTGGTTCACTTTTAAAATAAGGAGAACTGTTCTGAACGCTTTTTTCGCTGCGGGGGCTGGCAACATGCATAAATTTTGAGGGTGCATCTTTTTTTGCAAATAATTTATCATTTTTTACGATTGATAAAAAAAGATCAGGCATGCTGTTGCTCGTTTCCGATTTGCCCAGCAATAAATACCCGTGGGGGTTTAGTGCATAATGAAAAGTAGAAAACGCTTTTTTCTGCAGATATTGCTCCATGTAAATGAGTACGTTTCTACAGCTTACAAAATCAATTTTACCAAACGGTGGGTCTTTTAAAAAATTGTGTACAGCAAATACACACATATCCCGCAGCTCTTTGTTTATGCGAAAGCCGCCATCGGTTTTTGTAAAATATTCTTTCAGTCTTTCGTCACTCACTTTATCAATTTCCCCTTTTTTATACATACCGGTTCGTGCCTTGGCAATGGCAGGCACACTAATATCAGTTGCAAAAATCTGTACCCTTTCATGGCTGTCACCTAAAAATTCTTTCAGGCACATGGCTATTGAATAAGCCTCTTCGCCCGTACTGCAGCCTGCAACCCAAACTCTCACCGGGGTGTTTTTATCCTTGTTTTTTATAATGGACGGAAAAATAGTTTCACATAAATTTTCAAAAACTTTGGTTTCTCTAAAAAAGGAGGTAACGGGTATCAACAGATCCTGATACAATGCATCCTGCTCCACCTTGTGCAGCCTGGCATATGCAAGATATTCTTTGATATTTTCCATTTTAGTTATTGCCATTCTGCGCAACATTCTTCTTCGTACAGTTGTTTGTTTATAGTAAGTAAAATCTGTTCCTTTTCGTAAACGCAGTAAGGTTAAAATCTGCTTGTAAGTGTCTTCTTCCTGCTTGGGTAAATTATCAAGGTCTTCTTCACTCAGTTTTATTTTTTCTATTACTTCCCTTATTTTTTTAGGGATCTCATCTGGTGGCAAAATAAAATCTACAACATCTGCATATATAGCACTCTGTGGCATACCATCATACTCAGCAGAAGCATCCTGCGCAATCGTTATTCCGCCGTTGTCTTTAATAGCCTTTAAACCAAGCGTACCGTCAGATGCGGTGCCGGACAATACAACACCTATTGCATGTGTCTGATGAATTTCTGCAAGAGATGTGAAAAATAAATCGATGGGGAGATTGAGTTTGTTCTTGCCTTTTTCCGGTCTTGGACTTAGTTCCAGCTTTCCATCATTTGCAATCAGCATTTTATTGCTGGGTATTATATAAATATGATCAGGCAACACCTTAATGTTATCTGATATTTCTATTACAGGAATTTTAGTTACTTTTTGTAAAATTTCTGTAAGGAAACTCTCGTGCCCGGGGTGAAGATGTTGTACTAAAACATAAGCCATGCCTGATTCTTCAGGTATTGCTTTCAATAACTTTTTAAATGCATCCAGCCCGCCTGCTGAAGCACCAATACCAACCACAGGAAACTGATTTGCAGATTTGGTTAATTTCTTATCAATGCCATTATTGTCCTCTTTATCCCTCATTATTGTTTGTTTTCTACAGCAAGCAAGAATCTTTCTGTGGTTTGGGTAGGGATCTTTCCATTTGTGACCAACTCAATTACTTTAGCTATTAACATTTTTAAGTGCCCAAACATAGTGGGTTTTTTAATATACCAATTTGCACCTGCTTCGTACAATGATTTAATCAAATTTTCATCCAACGATGTTGAAATAATTACAACAGGTATATTTTTTAAGCGTTCTATTTCTTTTATTTCAGCCAAACATTCAGCGCCATTTTTGCAGGGCATGTTCATGTCTAAAAAAATAATGTCGGGTAAAATATTACAAGTATTGAGCCACTTCATCACGGCTTCACCATCGTTTACTGAAACTAATTTTACGTGGGAGTTAAGCTCCTCTATTGCACTTGCAAAAAACATGCAATCGTCAGTATCGTCATCTGCCAACAAAATGAGGTCTACATTATGGGCGTTATCAGTTTTCATAAACTTATTTTGCTCGCTTATACAGATTTTATCATCTTAATATGTGATATTAAAAAATTTGTAAGCAGTTAAAAGATTAAAGGAGAAACTCCCTTAGCTACAAGTTAGCCTTTATTAACTAACAATCATTATTAAACTTATATACCTTAGTCATATTGAGCAGAAAGCTAACCGTAGCAACTTATTGAAGCAAAAGGAGAGATTTAGAAAAAAGATTTTCAGCAATATTAGATAGATAAATTAATGAACAACTGCAGTTTATTGCTTACTTCTGCTGCTCTGTTCACAATCATTAAATGTGCACCGTCTTTTATTACTTCGTTGCAGGTTACATATTTAAAAGGAAGTATTCTGTCAGCATCGCCATGTATATGAAAAAGATTTTGATGGATGGTTTTATTTTGCCAGCAGGCAATTTTTACAATGGCCCATTTTAAAAAAACGGGGTCTGTATCATGCAAAACAGCTGAGAGCATTTTTTTATCTTCGAAAGTTCGGTTGCTAAAAAACCAATTTGCAAATACGTTTATCTTTATTAAAGCAACTGAAGGAATTATTTTAGCAATACCCAGACGGCCGGCAAACCGATAATAAAATGGAATTTCCTTTCTGTTTTTTGCAGACGATATTAAAATGATTTTCTCTGTAACAATATGCTTGGCAACTTCTACAGCCATCATTCCACCAAAAGAAAGACCCACCAATATTGGGTGGGCCGTAGTTATTTGTTGCGTTAAGCGCAAAGCATAACTTTCAATAGCTTCCTTTTTTTGCGGCGCAATCCACTTAATAAATACAACATTGCAATTACCAAAATCAGTTTTATAAAACACTCTTTCATCTGCACCCAAGCCACTAAAAACATAAACAGTTCTCATTTGTTCTTTTTTATAAAAACGTTATTGGCTCTGCACATTTTTATTGTATGCTTTTAAAAATATAGCGCCAAGGTTTTTATAGGGCGGTATATAATCGTCCCAGCTGTCTCTTACGCTTTTACTCGGGTCTTTAGAAAAAACGGCTGTAAGGTTTTGCCACATTTTAGGCCATGATAAATTTTCGTTGGCAGCAAATACCTGGTTTATATAAGTAAGGATTGGTCTGTTAATATCACCGGTACCAATTTCCTTGGTAGATATAATATGTGCTTCAGGGTTTATCTCTAAAATTTCGTTGAGGTTTTGGTAACCGCCACAAGAACCCAACACCACAATTTTTGCGTCGCCAGGCATTCTGCTCATGGTGCGGTCCAGCCAGTAACTATGCCCACGATGCACTATGATGGCAGGCTTCAGGTTTTGTTCTGCTAAATATTTTGCAAGGTGTATCTGTGCAGTATCATCTAAATTATCATTGTTGTCAAGCGGCTTATTTGCAAATACCATCACATTTCCCTTTAAAGAAACTGCTTCCATCCATTCTTTCTTTTCGGTTACTTTCCATTCCTTACCTGAGAAAGAATTTCTAAAAGAAGGGTAAAATAATTTACCATCTTTATCTCCATAAAAAAATACCTGCTCTACAAGGTTTGCCTTTTCATCTCTCACATATTTATTGCCTACTTCATAAATTGGTGGTATACCAATTTTTGCAGAAAGATCAACCGTATTATCATTCAACGAAAGAAAAATTGTTTTTAGCAACCCATAAATAATTTTTGCTTTATTGTTGTTCGTAGCAATGGCGGCTTCCTCATTTTTTGTTACGTTTTGCAACATGGTTTGCTGCAGTTCCTTATTAGAAATACTGCTGTAACTATCCGCAACATCTACAGCATCTTCTAAATTATCTTCCAGATGCGCCACAAAAGCCTGCATCAACAGTTCTGACCTTTCAGGTGGCATGGTTTTTAAAAAAGTATCAAGCTGGTTGTAATTGGCAGCCATCTTTATAAACTTTCTAAACTGGTTAAAATTAACTGACAGTAACAGCGAATCTCCTTTGGGTTTGGCACCCATTGTTTGCAACAGCCTGCTAAAGCTGTGTTTGTAGCTGCTCGTATAAATTTCATTCTCCCCCATCACCATCATGTAATAAAGATCATTAGCATTCAAAGGCTGTATAGCCCGCATTCTTACAGCAAGGTTACTTTCTTCGTGCAGGTTGTTTATAGGCGATATAAAATGTTGAATCGCTTTTGTCTGAAGTGTTTTTAAAAGCCCGTTTGCACCATAATAGGCAATGGCAGTATCATAAAAGGGCTTTGCCATTCTTTTTGAATAGGCCGTGGCAGTTTTTACCAATAATTTAAAATAGCCAACACTGTCATACCCGTTAACGCCATCCCCAACATATTTTTTTATACTGTCAATACTTTGCCTTTCAGACAGCAAATCATCTAAAAATGGAAAGTAAAAAAGTGCGTTTTCTGTTTTGCTTAGCGCCGCAACCTGCGTAACCATTCTATCAGTATTGCGGTGTATCAATTTACCTACTGTGCTTTGGTCAGACTGGGCATAGTTGTAAAACTGTACAGGGTTTAATTTACATGCCACCACTACAAGGCTATCGGCAAAAGTTTCTTTGGCAAATGGTGCAATGGTCTGCAGTATTTTATCTGGGTTTAAGTTCACATATTTTAAATACACAATTGCTTCTGCTGCATCTTTTTCATTTTCTTCAGCAAAAATCCTTGTATTTAATTTAGCCACAATGTAGGGTGCGGCCTGTAAAATAGAAAGTATAGATGTTTTCCCTGCTTTTGCTTTCAGCAGTTTTTCAAACGTATTTAGCAACAAAGGGAGATCGGTATTTTTTATTTCATTCAGCTTTTTGCTTATTCTAAAATAGGTTAATACCTCCGCAACATTGCGCAAAAAACGAACCTTGTCATTGTTGGTCGGTAACAAAGTATTGTTGGTTTCTATCCATTGCCTTATTTCATTAGGTATTCTGTAGAGCGCATCAGATACCTGTATGGTAATACTCTCATCAGTTCCTGTTTTTAAGAGTCCATCCAGCTTGCCATCTAATTTATCAATGTTGAGCTGTTCATTGCGTATATCGTCGTGCCTGCTCCTTCTGCCAATAGGTATATTGGTAGTATCAGAAAAAGCTGTTGCATCAAACAAAAAAAGAAAAAAACAAGAGGTAAAAAATATAGCCTTCATATAGTATTATTCATTTGCAAATATGGTGCAAATTTTTATGTGTATGCTTATATAGAGTGTTATTTATAAAGAAGCGTTGCACCTCCGTTAACAATTTAATAATGTTATAACGTTCATTTAACGTAGCGATAAGTTTACATAAAGTTTACTTTTGCGTAACCTATAAACTATGAGTACAGTCAAAAAAATTCTTATTGTCGATGATGAACCAGATATTCTGGAAATTGTATCATTTAATCTAAAAGCAGAGGGCTATGAAATTCTAACTGCAAAAAACGGCAATGAGGCATTGGATAAAGCTAAACAGTACATGCCCGATCTCATTATTCTGGATGTGATGATGCCTGGTAAAAATGGTATAGAAGTTTGTAACATACTTCGCACGCAGCCCATATTTAACCCAACACTCATTATTTTTTTAACAGCAATGGCAGATGAGAGTGCTGAAATAAAAGGCCTCGAAACAGGAGCCGATGATTATATAACAAAACCTGTAAGCCTCAAAGTACTTACAAGCAAGGTAAATGCGCTTTTTCGTCGTTTGGCTAATGAAGGCACAAGCCTTATTAAAGTAGGTAATTTTGAAATAAACCGTGAAAAATACCTCGTGTCTTTTGATAATACCGAAATTATACTTGCCAGAAAAGAGTTTGAACTGGTTGCATTGTTAGCATCTAAACCAGGTAAAGTTTTTTTAAGAAATGAAATACTCAACAGAATTTGGGGTACAGATGTTATTGTTGGTGACCGAACAATTGATGTACACATCAGAAAAATAAGGCAAAAGCTTGGTGTTGATTGTATATCCACCGTAAAAGGTGTTGGTTACAAGTTTGAAATATAAGGTGGGGTCTAATAAGAACCAACCACAGACAACGTACCATAGACGATGGACTACGTTGTATTATTAGGGGAATTGCAAACCGCACATCTTCTATCGTCAATAGTAAATCGTTCATCGTCTATTCACTATTCCCCACTGCCACCTGCTTTTCTTATCTTGCGTATAACTTTTTAACGCTAACATCTAGTTCACAATGCCTTCTACGAGACATCTATCGCCTCAGCAATTATCGCTGCTTACTGCGGCAATTTTAACGATACCTATAAGCGCAGCAATATTTATTTTTGAACCCGTTTGGTGGGTAGCACCTTTGTCTTTTTTTATTATTTTTACAGGTAGTTATTGGTTAATATTATTTACACTTCAAACATTTATTTACCGAAAAATAAAACTTATTTATAAACTCATTTACCAAACAAAAGCTACTAAAAGAGAGGAGTTTTATTACAAAAATATTTTACCGCAAAAAGGCATTGACGAAGTAAGAGAAGATGTGGAAGCTTGGGCCGAGCAGCGAAAAATAGAAATTGAAACCCTACAGCAAAATGAAACCTTTCGGAAAGAATTTTTACAAAATCTTAGCCACGAATTAAAGACCCCAGTTTTTGCCATACAGGGTTATGTACACACGCTTTTAAATGGTGCATTGCACAACAACGAAGTAAATGAAAAGTTTTTGGCAAGTGCCTCCCGAAACATTGACAGGCTGGTAAACCTGCTCGAAGACCTGGATGAGATTTCAAGTTTAGAAATAGGCGAAATGCTGTTGAACCACCAACCATTTATTGTGCAGGAACTTATCAAAGAAGTATTCGATTCATTGCAGCTTCAGGCAGCAGAAAAAAATATTGAATGCTTCATTAAAAAGGGTTGTGAGTATGCATTCACCGTAGTTGCAGACAAAGAAAAGATACGACAGGTATTCTTGAATTTTACCGAAAATGCCATCAAATACGGTAAAGACAATGGGCATATAGAAGCCAGTTTTTACAATGTAGATGGCAACAGTGTTTTAATAGAAATAAGCGATGATGGTTATGGGATTGCAGAAGAACACCTCTCCCGTATTTTTGAACGCTTTTACAGAACCGATCTTGCACGCAGCAGAAAAGTTGGCGGCAGCGGGCTTGGGCTTGCTATTTGCAAACATATAGTAGAAGCGCACCAGCAGACTATTCATGTACGTAGCAAAGTAGATGTTGGTACAAGCTTTGGCTTTACCTTGCCTGCAAAAAAAGATTAGAATTTTTGATCTTATTTTAATTTTTTCTCACACCATTACTGTCGTATGCTGCTAAAGAACGGACGTTGGTCTTTTCATCAAATTCCTGCCATTCTCCAACTGCCAATCCATGTCTATATTTTCCCGCTCTCATTATTTGTCCATTTTCATAATAGTAAGTCGCATTCCCATCTGGCTGCCCATAATTATCGAGTTTTACATCAGCAATTAATTGTCCGTTTGCATAGTAGTGGGTAAAATAAGTTCGGATATTTTTTCTCGAAACCAGTATTTGTCTTATCGTTTTTGCTGTATCCCTCATTACCTGGCAAACAGCAGAATCTTTTTTAAATAAATAATAATCTGCTGTTGCAAAATCGGCCGTCCTGTATTTTTTTGAAAAAGTACTATCGCTGTTTTTCACGATTGAATCAAGCCATGCTATATCTACTTTCTTCAATACACTTTCTTTTTTTATGTCTTTATTTGTGCATGATGCAATTAGAGCAGCGCAAAAAACAACAATGCAAACAGGGTTAATTTTATTCATAGCCTAAATTTAAAAAAAGCAACTCTAAATAGGAGGGCACTGAAAAAGTAGTTGTTTTTATAAAAGTTTTTTTAAAGCGATTAGGTAAAATACAATTTTTACTTAATCGCTTTTTTTTATTCCAATATTTTGGGTAGTGATTTATGGCG
>JBBRPX010000104.1:0-12157 GCA_038227505.1 Chitinophagales bacterium | reverse complement strand
CGTTTGCTCATAATTGCCTTGCCGCCATTAGCAGTTATTTCATCAAATATTATTTTATGATCGGTTACTACAAATACATCATCAAACAAACCAGTTGCTACCGTATTATCATACGTATGCCTTATAACAGATTTACTGCCCAATGGCTGCATCAATTTGTAAGGAAACCTCGTTGCTGCATATCGAGCCGGTATCATAGCAATTACTTTCATACTATATTTTTAGGTAGATAATGGAAGTTGATCAAACAGATTATTACAATTATTGCACCTGTATAATTTTTGATAAGTTTCAGTTTGCCCGTAAGCAAGCTGGTTTTTTAATTTCCCCCAAAAAGTTTGTGGGTTGTTTATTTTATCTTCTGCTACTAATGAATAATTTTTGCAAATTGAACAGGGAATTTGTTTCAGATAAATATCTTCAGCTTCTTTAATAATGCCTAGAGCACGATCATACTGCACATCTGCCACCATCAATTTTATACCGCCCACTGCAGGGCTTAAAAAAGGATCTATGGTAATAATGTTTTCATCTTGTAAATGGCAGTTTATGTCATTTTCCTCTAGCAAGCCTAATGTCATATTTGCCACCATAAAATTATCGAAAGATGCTATTTGTTTAAAAATCATTATTACCTATTTAGCATCTAAAATTATCGGTGCGCCGCTTTTGCCCATGACAATAACTTTTGCATTTGCACTTAGCGCTAACTCTTTCATTGCTTTAATTTGCTCATATTGCAATTGTTGGTCAGTAAGTCCTGTGTTAATAATTCGCTGGTAATCTGCAATCCCTTGAGCTTCCACCCTTTTTCTTTCTGCTTCCTGCTTTTCTTTTAGCAAAACAAATTCCATTTTTTTTGCATCCTGTTCTGCATTTATTTTAGATTCTATGGAAGCTTTCACCGAATTTGGTAATGTAATATTTCTTACCAATAATTGCTCTAGCATAAGTCCACGTTTTTTAAAATCTTCTTCTATGGTTTTGTAAATACGTTGTTGAAATTCATCTCTTTTTATGCCGAATAAATCTACCGCCTGGTAATAAACAGCGTTGTCTCTAATTTTTGTACGGGTTATTGGGCGTACAATTTTATCTCTGTAATCACTTCCGGTTTCTCTTAATAACTTGGGTGCATCGGGCGACACGACCCTATATAAAACGGTTAGGTCAATGGTTACTTCTAACCCATCACTTGTAAGTACCCTAATGGCATCATCACCTTCTTTTGTGCCTTCATCTTTTACCCCACTCATTGTATAGTTTTGGGTTTTTACATCCAACTTTTCAATAACGTACAGTGGATTTATAAAATGTAACCCACTCCCTAAAACTTCGTTCTGTATATTTCCAAACAAAGATTTTACACCGATGTTACCGGCATTTATTTGTACAAAACAGGCTGTAATAATGCCTAATGCAATAAATAAAAAGCCTACCCACCTTCCTGCGGCTTTCATTTTTGTATAGCGCTCATCGTGGGTTAAAAAAGCCACAGATGCAATTAGAATTAATACGCCAATTATTATGAGAAACATGATTATTTATTTTAGTTATGTAAGTTCAGTTAAAGTTAGTAAGAAACAAGAAGAGAATATTACTGCTGTATTTTCGAGATAAAGTAAGAATATTCTTCTGTATGGTTGTTGGTGATATATTGCACAATAAATCGATCGTCTTTTTTATCAAAGGTTATGTACCAAGTTGTATTTCTGTTTGCTTTGTAGCTGCAATAGTATTCACCAAATTTTTTGCTGGCAGTTTCTTTATAACGAAGCGTTGGAATTGTGTAAATGAAGTTATAAATATCATCAACGTATTCTAGAGAACTTGCTATAAAACCAAAGTATTCTTTTTTTAAAGAATATTAATCAGTTCATTCAATTTATCGATTACTTTAAGAAGTAGAATTATTTTTTCCACATTTTATGTATGAAGTCGTGAGCGTTTTTTCTGGCTTCTTCTAAAGTTATTCCTCTTTCCCGGTCTTGCTCAAATTTTGATCTTACGCCCAACTGCTCTAACAATGGTGCTACTAGCTCCTTATGCTTTTTTACATCTATGGTAAGATGGGTAATTTCTCCCTTTGTATTTTTTTGTGTGCCTACACCTGCAATGCGTGGCATGATTTCATTTTTTTGTATTTGTAAGGTACAAATTTTAGACGTTATGCAGTAATGATTTATAAGATCAATTTCTAATTTAGCAAGGTTTTACACGGATATATAAAAGTTGAAAAAAGATCATCTGACCAAGGGCTGCGGTGGAACGAGCGATGTGCACTTGTGTATGCATGCACCGATAGGTGCTTATGCATACACAAGGGTACGGTACAGCGAGCGAGACCGAACAAATGCTGAGAAAAGGTATTAAAACAGAGCCCCAATTATTTACTGCACAAAAAATCCGCAGGCGATTTGTCTGCGGATTTTTAGATTATATTTTTAGTACTAGTTATTTAACATCAACGGCATTACCAACATCAACAATTCTTCGTTTTCTTCCTGCTCACTTGGTTTTATAATGCCTGCTTTTGTAGCGGTGCTTAACTCCATATTTATTTCAGCAGTGTCTGCACCATTTAGCATTTCTATTAAAAATTTTGCATTAAAAGCTATCTGCAGATCCTCACCATCGTAGGTACAAGCCATGCGCTCGTTGCCTTCAAAGCTAAAATCAACATCCTGGCTGGCAAGCTGTAATTCGTTACCGCTAATGGTAAGTGCAACCTGGTTTGTGCTCTTGTTGCTGAACACACTTACACGGCGCAATGCTCCCTGAAAATCGCTGCGGTTAACATTCATTTTATATGGATTGTCAACCGGTATTACTACTTTATAATCTGGAAAACGTGCATCTATTAAGCGACAAACCAACTCAGTACCGCCATGCTTTACAAAAAGATGGTTGCTGTTGTAAGAAAGGGTAAGTTCATCGTCATTATCTGGTAACGCACTCTTTAAAAGATTGAGTGGTTTTTTTGGAACGATGAAAGTATCTTTTTGTGGGCAACTAACATCGGTACGGGTATATTTTACTAAACGGTGTGCATCTGTAGCTACAAAACTGATTCCTTTTTTATCAAGCTCAAAAAATACGCCCGTCATGGCAGGGCGAAGATCATCGTTGCTTACTGCAAAAATGGTTTTATTGATAGCGGTTACCAATCCTGTTGAGGTCATGGTAAAACTGTTGGCATCATCAGCGGCAGGCTCCTTTGGAAAGTTATCTGGGTTTTCGCCCATTACCTTATACTTGCCATTGTCACTTGTAAGTTCTACAGCAAAGTTTTTATCAATATTAAAAGTAAGTGGCTGCTCAGAAATATTTTTAAGAGAATCCAATAAAATCTTTGCAGGGATACAAACACGCCCACTTTCTTTTGCTTCAATATCCATGTGTACTTTCATTACCGTTTCTAAATCGGTAGCAGTTACGGTAAGTTTATTTGTTTCTATTTCAAACAAAAAATCTTCCAGAATGGGCAACACTGTATTGGCATTGATTACACCGCTAATTTGTTGCAATTGTTTCAGCAGCGCTGAAGAAGAAACGATAAACTTCATATTACTATTTTAAGATTGCCAAAGATAAAAGATTGAAAGCAGAAAATATTTATGATTTACCACGAATAAATTCACATTTTTGCCAATATATGGCGTTTGAAACAAAAAATATTGGGACAGAAAGGGCTTTTGAAAAGGTTAAGTATTACTGTGCTTACCAGGAACGGAGCCACGCAGAAGTAAAGAAAAAACTGTACGGTTTTGGACTGTACAAAAATGAAGTGGAACTTTTAATGAGCCAACTTATTGAAGAGAATTACTTAAATGAAGAACGCTTTGCCATGGCTTTTGCAGGTGGGAAATTTAGAATAAAACAATGGGGGAAAACGAGAATTAAATTTGAATTGAAACAGCGGCAGGTGAGCGATTACTGTATTAAAAAAGCCCTTGCTGCTATACCCGATGAAGATTACGAAAAAGCGCTACAGAAATTAGCTACAGAAAAATTAGCTACATTAAAAACCGAGCAAAATCTTTTTACGAAAAAAAGCAAATTGCAAAATTATTTAGTGGGTAAAGGATATGAGTTTAACCTAATTGGGGAAATTTTAAAGGGACTATAAGCATATTAAATTGTCTATGCTTCACTAAAGCTGGAATATTTTATTCCGCCGCCAGCTCACATTCATCTGCACATTTACCGCAACATTCCGCTGTTTCTCTGCAATGATCGTCATCATGTTTAGCACATTCTTCTGCACACGCATCGCAAATAACTGCGCAAAGTTTACTTATTTCTTTTATGTGAAGACTGCCTAAACTCATCAGCTCAGCCGCTGCATAGCAAATGGCAGCACATTCCATATTTAATTGAATACATTCTGCCCGCATGTTTGCATCTTCACTGTGTGCACATGCAGATGCGCAATGGTTGCAGGTTGCAGCACAACGCAGGCACGCATCTATACAAATTTTATATTGATGGTAAGCTGTCATAATAGTTGATTTGTTTTCTTGTTTCAAATTTCAAGCCACTAAATGTAGCTGGCCAATTATATTTGCAACACAAATATTTTAAGATAAATTATATGGCTGAAGATTTAAATATTATAAAAGGAACAAAACAGGAACAATATGAAACTTTGTTGCCACAAATAAACGCTTTAGTAGAAGGCGAAACAGATTTGATAGCTAACCTTGCTAACATTGCAGCTGCATTAAAAGAGCAGTTTAGCTGGTTGTGGGTTGGGTTTTATATTGTGAAAGATGATGAGCTTGTGCTTGGGCCATTTCAAGGACCCATTGCCTGTACAAGAATAAAAAAAGGAAGAGGCGTTTGTGGAACTGCCTGGGCAAATGCCGCAACCTTAATTGTGGCTGATGTTGAAAAATTCCCCGGACACATTGCGTGCAGCAGTTTGTCAAAGTCGGAAATTGTAGTACCAATAATTATTAATGATACAGTTGTAGCTATACTTGATGCCGACAGCAAAAGTCTAAATCATTATAACGATGTTGATAAGAAGTATTTAGAAAAATTAATGCAAGCTGTTATTTTTTAAAAAATATGCCGGAGATAGAAATCTCCGGCCTTGCTTACCTCTGAAACCACAAAAAAGCGTTTATATATAATCAGGTGTGTTAACAATTATTAAACCTAAAATGAAGGTTATAGTTTTTAAAACCAGAAATGGATGGGATGATTTTTTAAAGGATAAAAGTGGAAGGCTTTTATAACAGGCTAGAATGCAAAATAAGAGTATTTTTCTCAAACTACATCATATATAAAAAAATATATTACAAGTATTTGTTATTATTTTAATTTCCTTTTTTCATTTCCATCGCTGCAAGCTCATATACCTTCTTATGTTTACGGTCATACCACCATTTTGGGGCGTTTTTTTTCATAAAAGTATCAATACCACGCATCCCAAAAAGCTTCCATAACCCGCCCAGTTTACCTCCCAAATCACTTTGCATTGCCCTTAAGCTCATTGCAAAACCAGATTCAATATATTCCATATGATGCCAAAAGCCAGCGGGCATATATAAGGTGTCGCCATGTTCTAATATAACCTCGTATCCATTCGCTTTTTTAACTGCAGGAAAATTTTCATAATCAAACGAATTACTGTAGCCTGCATAGTTAGCTAGGCTCAGAACCTCCCAAGGCTTGCGGTAAAGTTTGTGCTGTTCCTCATGTGGAAAAAGCAAAACTCTCTTTTTTCCCGAAAACTGGGTATGCAAAATATGGCTCATATCAATGTCAAAATGCATGTGTGTAATGGAGCCTTCACCACCCACAAATAGCATTGGGTATTTTTTTATAAATCCCTTCATAAGTTCGTCAGGCCATGTAAAATCCTGTACAATCTGCGGGGCGTGCTGAAAAATATTAAAAAGAAATATGCGTAGATCAAGTGGGCCGGCTTTTACTTTTCGCAGATAGTCCCCAAATTTCATATATGCATCGGCCGTGTTGATGGGTGTGTAAGAATCGCTTTTTATATTATTGTAAACGCCTACTTCACTTTCACCAACCTTATCTATAAAATAATCCCAGTTCCACTTATTGTATGCAGGCCATTTTTTTGCCAGATCTTTTATAATTAAAGGCTTGTTGTTGTTGTAATATAATTTCTTAAAATCTTCGGGTGAGATGGAATCTACAACATCAACATGTTTAAGCTGCATAATGGTCGTTTTAATAATTCTGCAAAAATAATAATAATATAACAACAGTGTTGCAACAGCATTTGTTAGTTAAAACAAAAAAGAGCAAAAAACCGTTCAGGTAATTTGCTCTCAGCTTTAAATTTCCAAAGTTATGGGCGGGTTTGTCCGTCGTGCTTTTGGCGATAAATTCTTCTGCTAACTTTTGCTTGATCTTTTCTTAAGTCTTTTCTTTCCTCACGTGTTACAACACCATCTGCTTTGTAAGCTTCTTTTTCATTTTTTAGCTTTGCTGTTTGGGCGGCAAGTCTTGCAGCTTCCGGTTTTGTCAATTCGCCGCTTTTAACTCCCTGTTTAATTCTTTGTCTATCATTTTTGATAGTACTCGCTCTGCGTGCGCTTGTTGCTGTTTGGGCGTTTGATGTGTAAGCTGCTGTGCTTAAAACAGCGATTGCTAAAAGTGTTTTAAAATTCATAATAATTAATTTTATATTTATTTAATAAGTTTTACAAGAATACAGACGAAGCTGTTTAACAAAGGTTTAAAAACGGGTTAAAATATTTTGCAGATGCTTTACGGTAAAATATTAAAACTTTTTCTATGATACATGCAAAGGCCGTTCTCAGCAATCGCTTTTCTATGTGTGAGCGTACCATAGCCTTTGTTTTTATCCCATCCGTAGCAGGTAAATTCCGCATGAATAGTAGCCATATAATCATCTCTATAAGTTTTAGCTAATATACTGGCCGCCGCAATGGAGGCGTAAATACTATCACCTTTTACAATGCATTTGTGTTTAATGTTTTTATATTCTAAAAATCGGTTACCATCTATAAGAAGTTGTATAGGTTCTTTCTTTAAATTATCAAGTGCTTGGTGCATGGCTTTGTAAGAAGCCTGTAAAATATTAATACTATCTATTTCATTATTACAAACCTGCCCAACCGCAAATGCAATACTTTCTTTTTCAATAATGGGGCGAAGCAGGTCTCGTTGCTTTGCTGATAAAAGTTTGCTGTCATTTAATAATGGATGAAAAAAATCTTTAGGTAAAATTACAGCTGCAGCAAATACCGGCCCTGCATAACAGCCACGGCCAGCTTCATCAACGCCAGCTTCGATTTTTGTTTTGTGTAAGAATGATTGCAACATGAATTGCAAATGTCCTTTAATCATTCCAACATTAGCAAACTGCTTTTCGTAATTTTGCACGAATATATAATTTTATGAGTGCTGCTAAAAAATGGGTATTTGCCACTTTTATTCTTACGTTTCTTGTTATTATTGCCGGAGGTGTCGTGCGAACTACACAAAGCGGTATGGGTTGCCCCGATTGGCCAAAGTGTTTTGGTTTATGGATTCCGCCAACTGATGCTTCTCAGTTACCTCCTAATTTTGAAAAGTTTTTAAAGGCGCAGGATATCGATCACACTTTTAATGTTTACCACACCTGGATAGAATATATAAACCGCTTACTCGGTGCATTACTTGGTGTATTTGCGGTAATACAATTTGCACTGTTGTTTTTTAAAAGAAATATCAATAAGAGGGCTTTCAACCTTTCAATTGCTTTTTTGGTAGGTGTAATTTTAACGGGATTATTTGGAGCTATTGTAGTGAAATTGAATCTCGCCCATGTGAGTATTTCTGTGCATTTATTTTTCGCTATTGTGCTAGCACAAATCCAGCTTGCTTTGCTAATGAGCATGAGAGGAAAATTATTTAAAAAAACAACAGGTACAAAAATGAGAAGAGCTATTCTGTTTTTGTTGATAATAATTTTTGCTCAAAGTGTTCTAGGTACTATGGTTCGCATGTATATTGATGATATTTCTTCAGCATTACATTTTGAGCAAAGGGAGGCTTGGCTTGCGACAACACCGCTTGCTTTTATAATTCACCGATCTTTTTCGTGGGTGGTATTGGCAGCTGTTTTTTACGCAAACTGGTATTGCCGAAAAGTTCCTGTACTTGCAAAGCCACTGAAAAAACTTACAGGTATTATTTTATTAAGTGTTGTAACTGGTATTGTGTTGTATTATTTAGATGTACCTGCTGCTGCACAACCTATTCATTTATTTTTAGCATCTATGGCTATTACGCAAACAATGTTTATAATTCTCTACACCAAAAACACAACAGATTTAATGAAACCGCAGGTTCTATAAAAGTAAAATTTACTACATTGTAGCGTATGAAGAAAGCTTAACAATGAGAAACCTGCTCAAAAATTTATATTATTCTCTACCACTGCAGTTGTTCATTCTGCATTTTAGAAAATACCAGGTATTGCTTATTTTCTGGTATGCATTATTTAGTACGGTCGCAAGTGGTTTTATGAAAAATTTTGGGGCAGATGCACTTTTTTTCTCCCCTGAATACCTCGGCTCTGTAAATTTTATTGGGACGTTAATTACGGGAATCTCCCTCGGTATTTTGATAATGAGCTGGAATATTACCACTTTTATCTTGCATAGCAAACGTCTTAAATTTTTAGCTACAACTTCGCATCCATTTCTAAATTATTGTATAAATAATGCGGTTATTCCTTTGCTGTTTATTGTTTTTTATTTTGTAAAGATGTATCAGTTTAATGAATACAAAGAGTTGATGAGGGTAAGCGAAATACTATTTCAATTATGCGGAATTTTAAGTGGTATTTTATTGTTGATTTTATTTTCATTCGCTTACTTTTTTGGTGCGGGTAAAACGATTGAAAGAACAATGGTTCCCATCATTAAAAACAAAGATATTTTCAATAAAATCTTCGATAAAAGGGAAAATAAATTTGATGAGTATTCTCTAAAATCTATGTGGTACATAAGTACATCCTTTGTTATAACCAAGTGCAGAAACGTTTCTCATTACAGGCAGGAGTTTTTAGATACTCTTTTTAAACGCCATCATCTTGCAGCTATTTTAAGTATTGTAATAGCTTTTGTACTTATTGTTACTACAGGCTTTTTGCAAGATTATTTGTTGTTTGAAATTCCTGCTGCAGCAAGCATCTTAATTGTATTTTCCTTGTTAATAGCCGTAATAGGTGCGCTCACATATTTTTTGGAAAGCTGGAGTTTAGTGGCTGTAATTATCATCATTTTTGGGCTTAATATTTTATATGAAAAAGAAATTATTGATCCCCGCAACAAAGCTTATGGGCTAAAATATGTAGCCAAAAGCGAAAGGCCTGTATACAACAACAGTTCTTTACAGTCGCTTTGTACACCTGAAAAAATAAACAATGATAGAATAAAAATGATTGCTGTACTAAACAAATGGAAAGCAAAGCAGCAGGTTGATAAACCAATAATGGTCTTTATAAATGTGAGCGGTGGTGGGCTTCGTAGCGCTGCGTTTACTATGAATGCACTGCAACAAACTGACAGTTTATGTGGTGGTAATCTTATGAAAAAAACTTTTCTTATAAGTGGGGCAAGTGGCGGTATGCTTGCAGCAGCCTACTATAGAGAATTGTATGCTCAAACGATAAAAGACCCATCAAAAGATATTTATAATAAAACTTATACAGATAATATTGCCAAAGATCTTTTAAACCCTGTATTTACTTCATTAATGGCGAGAGATATTTTTGCACCCGTGCAAAAGTTTGCTGTTGATAAAAATTTTTATGTGAAAGACCGCGGTTATGCATTTGAAAAAAAGCTTGCAGAAAATACGCACCAGGTATTAAACAGGCAATTAAAAGACATACAAATAGAAGAATCCTCCGGTATAGTTCCGTTGCTTTTTTTTAATGCCGTAATAAAAGCTGATGCAAGAAAAATGATGATTAGTACATTACCTATTAGTTTTATGATGAAGCCCGTGGAGTTGCAAAATAACAACAACGCAGGTATAGATGCAGTAGATTTCGCTGCCCTTTTTAAGAACTGCCAACCTTTTAATTTAAAAATGCTAACGGCATTAAGAATGAATGCCACATTCCCTTACGTACTGCCAAATGTATGGTTGCCAAGTAACCCTGTAATAGATGTGATGGATGCAGGCCTGCGAGATAATTTTGGACAGGAAACAAGTCTTCGTTTTATAGATAATTTTAAAGATTGGATAAAAGAAAACACAGGTGGTGTATTGATTCTGCAAATAAGAGACAGATCTAATGCTAATTGGCAACCTTTTGAAACACAATCTGCAACTGATATGATGGTAACACCTGCAACAATGCTACAGCACAATTGGTTTAAAATGCAGGAGTACTATCAGACTGATCAATTCAGCTATTTTAAAAATGCAGCTGGGTTTCCAATGTATAAATCAGTAGTTATGTACTTACCGGTAAAAGAAGAACAAACAGCAGCGTTAAACTTTCATTTATCTGCACGAGAGAAAAGGGATGTTGTAGCCTCGTATAATAATGCGAGCAATCAAAATGAGGTCTTAAAAATTGTGAAGCTTTTAAAGTGAAACGGGCTGAAGCAATAAAAATGCACGTTCAATAATTTCTACTTCAAATGTTGCGGCGGTAACCATCGGTTCGCCGTCAATATGAAAAGGCGCATTATCTAAATTTTTAATGCTCATTTTTTTTGTTTGAAAATAGTGAATGGTTTTATCAGTATTACGGACAGAAGTAATTTTACCACTTCTTATTTGTTTCAACAATTTAAATACCAGCCCAAATTTTCCGGCTTTTTGTACAATTACAATATCGAGTAAACCATCGCTCGGGCTTGCTTTTGGTGCAATAACAATGCTGTTACCAAACTGGTTGCTGTTGGCTATGCTTAAAAAAAATGCGTTTGTATTAAATGTTTTCCCGTTGGCTGTCACTTCAAAACGGTAGGGCTTTGCTTTAAAAAAATTCTTTAAAGTTTCTTTTATATAAGTTGATGGACCACGTTTTTCCTGCCTTGCAAAATCATGCGAAACCTGTGCATCAAAACCGAGTCCGCATAAGTGGCAACTGTAATTTTTATTGATGATTAATGCATCAACAAAACCTGCATTTCCTTGTAATATTACTTCCAATGCTTTTTTATAATCCTTTGGTATACCTGCAGTAAAAGCCATTCCGTTCCCCGATCCTAATGGAATTATACCAACTTTAATATTTGTATTTATTAAGTAAGAAGTAATTTGATTTACTGTACCATCCCCACCACAAATAATAATATCAGTAATTTTTGCAGTTATAATTTTTTCTTTTAAAAAAGAATATTTACCATGTTCGTTTGCAGGGAGAACTTCATAACTGTACTGAAGATTTGTAAGTTTGCTTTGAATGTAAGAACGGATTTCTTTTTTATTTCTTGTACCCGAAATTGGATTAATAAAAATTAAAAAATTTCGGGTTGTCAACACAGTTCGTTTATATGTTTATTAAAAATTTCTTGAAATAAGACAATCATTTTCTTGTTACCACTTCAATAAAGCACTGCCCCACGTAAAGCCACTTCCAAATGCAGCAAGACATACAAGATCGCCTTCCTTTATTTTACCTGCTTCCCAGGCCTCGCATAATGCAATGGGAATAGATGCTGCAGTTGTATTTCCGTATTTTTCAATGTTATTAAAAACCTGCTCATCTGTAAGTTGAAGTTTTTGCTGAACATATTGTGCAATGCGCAAATTTGCCTGGTGAGGAATGAGTAAATCAATGTCTGCAGTTTTTAAATTATTTTTTTCGAGCGCTTCAATAATTACTTGAGGAAATTTTACGATTGCTTTTTTAAATACTGCAGGCCCATCCATAATAGGAAAATTTTGTCCGTTTTCCAGCATTTCATGGCTCATAAACATTTCACCTCTTGGCGCATCCACATAATCTGCCAGTTTTTCTTTTACCCAATGGTTGGCATGTGTGCCGGGGTTTGGCATAGCCAGCATTTCGGCACTTTCACCATCGCTGTGTAAGTGAGTACTTAAAATTCCCTGCGCTTCGGTTGGTTGCAAAACCACTGCACCAGCACCATCGCCAAATATAACAGAGATATTTCTGCCACGTGTACTAAAGTCT
>JBBRPX010000103.1:0-12214 GCA_038227505.1 Chitinophagales bacterium | reverse complement strand
GTAAAAAGTTTACCATAAATTTTATCTGGCGGCAATGGTTGCTGCGCAAAAATATCACTGCTAATAAGCATTATTAGTATAAAAAATATTTTTCTCATGATGTTGTTTGATGTTTTAAAATTTTTAGGCATAAAAGACTTCACCGCAGAGACGCTAAGACACAAAGGATAAATTTACTTGTCTATTTTTAGTTTTAAAAAAACGGCAATAACTTATTATTTACGTAAAAAAAATTATCTGACTTAACAACTTATGGTTAAAAATAATTTCTACTCCATTTAATAAATCTAATTGCAAACTATTCATCTTTTTTACTTACCAAATAAGTTTAAAATTCAAGCACAACCGCCTCATAAGGTCTCAACTCTTTTCCACCAAAAGCTGTTGAATAATTATTTATTAATATTTTTCCTTTGCTGAAATCAATACCGGTATTTGCTGTGGCATTTTTTGTAGAAAAATTAAGCATTACCAATATTTTTTTTCCGTCTAACTCTCTTGTGTATGCATACACCTGAGGGTTTTCTTTATCGAGCAATGTGTACTTACCGTAAATTAAAACAGGACTGCTTTTTCTCAGTGCTGTCATTTTTCTAAAATAATTTAACGGGCTAGCAGGATATTTTTCCTCAGTAGCTGCGTTTATCGTAGCATGGTTGTCGTTAACTTTTAACCACGGCGTGCCAGTGCTAAAACCACCATTTTTTGTACTGTCCCATTGAAAAGGAGTACGACCGTTATCTCTTGCACCACCTGTTTTTTGCGTTTCAAGAAAAGCTTTTAAATCTCCACCGGCATTTTTTACTTTACCATATTCAGCTAGCATTTCAATATCTCTGTAATCTTCTATTTTATCAAATTTTGCATTTGTCATTCCGAGTTCATCGCCGTTGTAATAATATGGCGTGCCACGCATAGTAAGTAAAAATGTAGTGAGCATTTTAGAAGATGCTTCTCTAAATTCAGGTGCATCATTTCCCCATCGACTTACCATCCTCGGCTGGTCGTGGTTGCCAAGGTATATTGTTCCCCAACCTTTGTTTGCAAAAACACTGTCCCAATCGCTGTACACTTTTTTAAATTCCAGCAAACTCCAGTTTGGGTTCATCACTTTATATTTTCCTTTCTCATAACCAATATCTACGCCTTCAAAATGATAACTCATATCTAGTTCATGCCGGGCAGGATCAACAAAATTCATTGCAGTAGCTTTTGTTGTACCCGCACCCTCTGCAAGTGTCATTACATCATATTTGCTCAACACTTCTTTATTCATCTCCTGCAAATATGTGTGCACAGCAGGTGTACTTGCAAAATAAGTAAACCAGCCGCCTCCAAATTTTTCATCCAGATCTTTTTGCGTAATTACAGGAAACGTTGTGTCCTTCGCTATTACAGGAATCACATCCATCCTAAAGCCATCAATTCCTTTATCGAACCAACGACGCATCATTCCATAAATTTCCTGACGAAGTTTTGGATTTTCCCAGTTAAGATCCGGTTGCTTGTAACTAAAATAATGAAGATAATATGCATTGGTTAACGAATCGAAACGCCAGCCACTGCCATCCACTTCAAATGATCCCGGGCGAAATGCCGGCTTGCCTTTTTCGGCAGGCCACCAATGATAATAATCTCTATAAGGATTGTTTCTGCTTTTGCGTGATTCTACAAACCATTTGTGTTCATCGCTGGAATGGTTTACAACTAAATCAAGCACCACCTTTATCCCCCTGTCATGCATACCTTTTAAGAGTACATTAAAATCTTCCATGGTTCCAAATTCTTTCATAATACTTTCATAGTCGCTTATATCGTAACCATTATCTGCATTTGGACTACTATAAATAGGATTGAGCCAAACGATGTCTATGCCCAAACTTTTTATATAATTAAGTTTAGAAATAATTCCTTTTAAGTCACCGACACCGTCTCCGTCACTATCTTTAAAACTGCGAGGATAAATTTGGTAAACGACAGCTTCCTTCCACCATGCCCTATCTTTTACATTAGCAAACGCACTGTCTTTACTGAGTTTAGTTGACACGGCAGCTTCTTTTTTTTGATTACCGCAAGACATAAAAAAAATAATTACAGGTAAAAAGAGAAAGAAATTTTTCATACTATAAAAATTAAAATGAGACTTTCCTATAATTTGAATTAAATGATACTGACTGTGATGTTTTCCATTTTTCCTAAGCCCAGCTTTTTCTTGCTGCCTCTGCGATAATATCAAAACCAAAGCTTTTAAAATATTGCATCTTTGAAGTTAGTGTTTTTAAACCTTTCAAAACACCTTAGTCAATGTCTTTAACCAACTAGCATAAAATTGATATTTCTCCGCCCACTACAACTAATCGTTTTTATAGCAATAGTCTATCTTATTTTCTGTTAGATGATTTACTTAAAAAATAAAAAAAGGATAAACACATAAGAAAATTTGAATTGCATTTACACGATCTCTAAATATTTTTGATAGCATCGTTGTTTTTTACAGCAGAGATATTATACTCAGAAAATACAACGTTATTTTTACCAAAATTAAACCAGGTGGCCTTATACCACAAATATTCTAATGGCCCCTGCCTATGTGTTTTAAGCCACCATTTACAAAATGCAAGGTTTAAAAAAAACAGTGCGATACCAATAAAAATTCCATAAAATGCCCCAGTGTGTTTATACAAACCAAACCCATAATTATAATACAATGTTGAGCCGGCAATAGATTGCAGAATGTAGTTTGTTAGACCCATTTTACCAAAAGGAACCAGGTTGCTTAAAATTTTATTGTAAGTACTTTTTTGAAAAAGCAAAACAAATCCAGCTACTAAAAAGACATAAAAGCAATATTTGCCCAAGAAATAAACATGACTGACAAAGGGTTTAATACAGCAGTTCTTTTTACCACATCAGGCAAATACATTGTAATTAAGTAAAGAGGAAGAAAAATAATGAACGCATATTTTAAAAGGTTTTTCCAAAATACAATCGTTGTTTCATTAATTAAAAAAAGTTTTTTTCTGCCTACTAAAAACCCTATTAGGAACAAAGCTGGGGCCTGCATAAATCTTCCATTTTCCCACGACCATAAAAGTGATGCAGTTTTACCCAGCGTAACATTGCCAACAACATAATCGAAAAAATTGCCATTGTTCATATAATTTGCTATTTCTTTATAATAGCCATTTGAAAGGTTAGGCGAAGGGATAAAACCAGGGTTTGCTAAGCCATAAAGCAAGCGGCTAATTTCCATAGGTTGTGCCATTAAAATAGCAACAATAATGAAAACTGCTTTATTGCTGAGGTTACATGTTGGTATTAATATTAACCCGAAAATAGCGTACAGTGTGAGTATATCCCCCTGATAAAAAGCACTATTTATGTAACCGAAAAATAACAACAAAATCATTCGCCAAAAAAAGCGAAGGCGGTAATCTTTACCTTGTAACTGCTGGTTATTATTTTGAATGTAAAAACTGAAGCCAAACAACAACGCAAAAATAGCATAAGCTTTACCACCAAATAAAAAATAGGCAGAAAACATTACGCTTTTATCTAAGTCTTTTACCCAGTATGGTAGATTCTGCAGCGAATAATTAAATTCAAAACGCTCCATGTTATGCAATAACACAATACACAATATGGCGAAACCTCTAAGTGCATCAACTAATTCAATTCTGTTGGTTTTGGCGGTTTCATTCATCAATGTTCAAAATATTTTAAGTAGTAAATAATATTTATTTAACCCTCCCAGCTGGCTATTTTGCTTTTGCCGTTGAAGTCACCACATTTATAATTGCTGAAATAGATGTCATTAAACCATATTAAAAATTAGTTGTTTTCTTAAAAAACCTAAACAAATTAATAACTAAATATACCTGACTGGTCCCCTATCATTAATTTAAAGTCGCCGGGTTCTGTTACTCTTTTTAAATCGTTGTTTATAAAAGATAAATTTTCTTTGCTGATGGTAAAGGAAACCTGTTTTGTTTCGCCGGGTCGCAATTCAATTTTTTTAAAACCCCGAAGGCGTTTTGCTTCCGGTGAAATGCTTGCCACCATATCTGTCACAAATAATAACACTGATTCTTTACCCACAACTTTACCGCTATTACTAACATCTACAGAAACTGTAACCGGTGTTTTATCTGTCAGCTTAGAAGACGAAAATTTGAGATTTGAATATTTAAAATTTGTATAACTTAAGCCATAACCAAATTCCCATTGAGGGTTGAAACCGCCTGCGTTATCGCTTGCAAGTGTCTCCGTATTTTTATAATAATAATTAATGAGTGCATTTGAGTAGCGAGGATAAGTATAGGGTAATTTCCCACTAGGGTTAATTTTGCCAGACAATACATCTGCAACCACATTTCCACCTTCGTTGCCGGAAAGATAGGTTTGTAAAACAGCGGCAGCGTTGGGTTCTATAGTATTAATAATTCTTGGTCTACCTTCTGCAAGTACAACAATTATAGGCTTACCTGTTGCTGCCAATACTTTTGCAAGTTCAATTTGAGGCGCTGAAATAGAAAGATCATTTATATTGCCGGGCGTTTCTGTATAACTATTTTCTCCAATGCACAAAACAATAACATCAGCGCTTGCAGCTTTCGTTACGGCATCATTTATATTTACTGCAGAGTCAAAATGCACTCCTTCGCTGAATGTTACATTGGCAGTTCCAAAATTATTTTTAATGGCTTCGTAAATAGTATTTTTATCTGCTTCTGTTTCGTTGCTATTGTCGCCCTGCCAGTTGCGGCTCCACCCACCATTTAAACTACGCATACTATTAGCAGCCGGCCCAGTAACCAGTATTTTTTTACCAAATGTAAGTGGCAGAATATTGCTGTTGTTTTTTAAAAGCGTAATACATTCAGAAGCGGCATCGTAGTTTAATTTGTTGTGTGTTGCGCCATTTACATCAGGGTAATCTGCATTATTACCGATTGGATTGTTAAACAAATCAACCTCAAATTTTACTTTCAAAATTCTGCTTACTGCATCATCAATGCGACTCATGGGTACTTTGCCTTCTTTTACCAACGCTGTTAGTGCATCACAAAAAGAAAATTCGTAGGGCACCATGCTCATGTCAATACCTGCATTAATACCCATCATCACTGCTTCTTTGTTATCTTTTGCAACTTTATGGCGGGTGTATAAATATTCAATATCCTGCCAGTCACTCACAATAAATCCTTTAAACTGTAATTCTGTTTTTAAAATATCGGTAAGAATATGTTTGTTTGCGTGCACCGGTACACCATTTATTTCAGCGGAGTTAACCATCACCGTTTTTGCACCCGCTTTTACAGCTGCGGTAAAAGACGGTAAAAAATATTCCCGCAATTCTCTTTCGGGTATCCATGCAGGCGTACGATCATGACCACTTAAAGGCATGCTGTAGCCCATGAAGTGTTTTAAACAGCTTGCTACATGGTATTTGTCTGTAACAATATTATCGCCTTGAAAACCTTGGACGACAGCACTCCCCATTACGCCTGATAAATAAGGATCTTCCCCAAAAGTTTCCCAAAGGCGTGGCCAAACCTGCTGGCGCCCAAGATCCTGTACAGGGCTAAACGTCCATGGAATAAAAGAGGCCCTTGTTTCATATGCTGCTACCTCGGCAACTCTTCTACTCATTGCCGGGTTAAAAGATGCAGCCTGGGCAATCTGTTGCGGAAACATAACATCTCCCATTGTATAGTTATTCCCTCTAATAGCATCTATGCCATACAGCACAGGAATTTTTAATCGCTCCTGCAAAGCCATATCCTGTATAGTTTTTATGCGCTGCTGCCATACTTCTTTGGTTTGAGCGAGGCCCCGAACATTAAGTATAGATCCTACTTTGTATTTTTTTATACAGGTAGCCAGTTTATCCATATCCATCTGGTGAGGTTGTAACGGATTACCTTTTGCATCTAATTTAATAAGCACATCAATTGTTATCTGCGTCATCTGTCCCACCTTTTCTTCAAGAGTCATTTGCTTTAGCAAAGCTTTTACTTTTGCATCTATTAAAGACGAACTATTTGATTGTGCAATCGCAAAAGCAGCAGGTAACATTAGCATAAAAAACAATAATTTATTTTTCATTTTTCTATCAGGATTTAAAAGTTACATGATTATATGGACATCCCTTTTTACGGTCTGAGTAAGTTATTAAATCAAACGTTTGCAGGCATTTTATTTTTAAAAATCTGCGCCGTCAGTAAGCGCTCTTGCAATGGCATAACTGCCTACCTTTTTTCCGCAAACCAAACCACTATCGCAATCGCTGCGGTAATGAATGGCGCCATACAAACGTGAAAGCGAAGCCTCATTTGCCATATCGTTGTATGCTTTAGACTTGGCTGGAATAATATGGCCTAGAATGATAGATGCTGCGCCACTAAACGTTGAATGCCCGCTTGTGTAAGAAGGAAAGTTTGGAAGGCCCGTCCAGGTTTTTATATCCGTATTAAACTGTGAAGGACGAGGGTTAAAATATTTGTATTTTGTATCCCAGCATACAATGGCAGCATCCATCAAACCCATATTTAGCAATGCCATATTTCTTGCCCATCTTACTTCGCTGAAACGCTCCTTTACAAAGTCTTCAGATGCAATTGCATCCCAATGCCCGGGGGGTGTGTAAGTGTTTATTCCATCTGCCCAAAAGTGAACAATCTCGACTCTATTGCGATCATAATTTTTGGCGTAATACAACACTTCATCTGCCTCTTTTTTAAATTGAACAGAGTTTGTAGACGGTGGTGCCTGCGCACTTATATTCGTAACCATTGTTAGAGAATCAAATAAAAATGTTTTTACTTTTCCAAATAAAGGCAGCATTGGAGGACGTTTAGGAAGATCTTGGCTTATCCATGGCATTTCGCCCGTTGCTGCTGTTTGCGATTCCATTTGAGCCCAGAGTGCAGCGTTGCCTACTGCTGCTCCTGCTTTGTCCGTCCTTGCCCTTGCAGTAAATTTTTGTGCAACTGCTCTGCCTAAAGTTTCACCGGCCTCAATATCACTGCGCACATTTGCGCCTGCTATGATGCGGTAGAGTTTGTGTTCATCTGCTTTCTGTTGAATATAATCAAGATCTGCAGGGAACAACAGTTTTAATAATTCAACCGTTGCTCCAACTACAGCAGCATCTTCAGAGGGATAAGAGCCAAGCTCATTTTGTGGCACTAAAGCCTTAACGCCGCCATCAATTTTATACGGCGCCTGACGTTTATATAATTTTTTATAATAAAAAGTTGCTACCAATGCATCGTACTGCGCTGCTGCTACATAGGCATACGCTCGTGCTGCATAAGGTGGTGTAGCAAATGGAAATGAAGGGTAAGCAAATGGATTAGCAGCGTTGGGTATTGGATAAGTACCATCGGCGTTTTGATAAGGAGGAATATTATGCCTGGCCACCAACTCTCTTAAAATTTCATTCCACCTAAGTACTGCTCCGGCACTCCAATATTTGATAGAATTTTTTTGCGTTTGATTTAGATTTCTTTGCCAACCCTTAATTTCATTTATATCTGCAAGGTAAGCAGGCGTTGTGGTTGCAGCGGGTGCAGCTACAGCAAATTCTGTAGGGCCTGTTAATAAAATCGGCTTCCATGTGCCAGCATCTACATCTGTTTTTAAAGGATCAAGTGCACCAAATTCTAAATTCCTTTCTTCAATTGATTTGTTGCATGACAGCAATACAACAACAGCAAAAAGTGTACTGAGTATGTTTAATCTTTGTTTCATTTTTTTAGAATTTAAAAAGGAGTGATGTACTCATTTTTATAATTTTTTATTTATGGTCATTTATTGCTCAGCAATAATAGTTTTTAAGGCTGATACTTTTTCCTTTTTTCCAATACCAAAAACATAAAATGCTCCAACGTTATAATGTGCGGTCTGGCCTACATTTCGGCCGGCAATAGTATAATTAAAACCACCAGTGAGAGATAAGTTATGCTCCTTTTTAAAATAATATTTACCGTTAAACCCTGCGGTTGTATTATTCATTTTATTGCTTAAAAATGGCATATTATTTTTGCTGATGTCAAATCCTCCCATTGTTGTCCAGTTATTTAAAACAGCTTCTGCAACTAATTTTTCGTTGCGAAAGCCTGTTCTAATATTAAAAGAAGTTGCATTGGGCATATTAACTTCGTTCGTATAGTGAAGCTCCGTCGTATAATAAGAACTACGGTCTATTTTTACATTCGTTCTATAAATGTATGCACCTGATATGGTTGTAAACCAACTCTTAATTTTATAATCAATCATTCCTCTAATAGAAAGATTGGTAGAATGCAATCCTATAGAAAGCGGTAAAAAATCGGCAACATAATTTGTTGTAGGAAAAGATAATCCACCAATGGTATAAGCAGAAAAGATACCACGCCCCATCTTTCTTTCTATCGGCATATATTTTATAAAAAGAAATAGATCCTGCAAGCCTTTCATATTATGCATTTTACCGGCAGAAGCTTTGGTAGATACATATGGCATACTGAATAAGAAATTAAGATTGTTTTTTATTCCGTAGTTGCCTTGTATCATAAATTCTTTTGTAGATACCGTTCCAAGATTTGCATTGTCCCTTTTATTTGTGCCTTCCCAATAATTTTTCCAGCTGCCACTGCCATACATAAAGCCGCCGCAAAATTGACTTTTGTTCATCATAATAGCATCTATTTCTGTTTGTGCAAAAGATGATATTTGAAAAGCAAGCGTGAGGTAAAGCAAACCTATGAATCTGGTTATAATAGAATTTTTCATTTCAATTAATTTGGTAATTAATTTATTTTTATAATTTCATTTTTAAAGTTGAAACAACATAGCTTCCTACTTTTTTACCTGCTTCTGTACTTACAATACAGGAGTTGTGAAAATGAATGCCGCCATAAAACCTTGCCCAGTTATTTTCTTCTGCAGCTGCACGAAAGGACGTATAACTTCGGCTGGCAATACCAAACTCTAATTCATAAGTATCCTTGTAATGAAAGTTATCTCCATAAACACTTGTAAGTGCCTCTGCCGCTGACGATGAACAGGTAGAGTGGCCACAGGTATATTCGGGAAAAGGCGGGGTTTGCAAATAAGGCTGCCAGTTTGCGTCGATGTATTTATTAATGACCGTTTCAGGCCGGGCAGTATTGTATTTATATTTCGCATCCCAACATTCAATGAATGCCTCAAATAAAGCAATACTGGTTTTTGCAAAAGCGTATACAGTAGTTGCATAATCTGCTTTTGCTGTTTTAGAAGCAATACCTATAATACTCATCCAATGGCCGGGAGGAGAAAACTTTTTGGTACCATACATTAGGTGCCCCGATACAGTTAATTTAAAAGGATTATCATCCCAAAAATCTGCTATGTGTTTTTGCTCTGTTGTAAGATTTTCAATGGCATTTTTTGAGACAACGACTTGCTTGTAATATGCACTCGTTGTATCCTTCATATTAAATGCAAAAGGTGCAGGTACAGTAAACTGGTTACAACTATCCATAACCAGCGTACGTATTTTATTCCAGTGCGGCTCCATTGCAGATGTGTAAGCCGGTGGAGTTGGCACCCATCTTCCTTCCTCGTCATTCACTGTATATCTTTCAGCACTGCGGGTTTGCGCATAGTTGTCCTTTTTAGACCATCTTAATATTGCAGCAGAAACAGTATCAGAATACTCTATAGAATTATTGAACATTTCTGAAGACATACCATTGTCTTTTGCAAGTTTCTTTAGGTTATCTACATAGTCACTCATACTTCCTTCAGGGAAAGTAACTGCTTCGCCGAGTTTACAAAAAGCCAGAAGTGATGCAAATTCAAAATTAATTTTTTTACCCGGAGCAGGCTTTTCAACAGCTTTTAATCCATGTAATTGTGTTGCTAGCGACTGGTATTTTTTTGGATATCCTGCAGCTATCACTTCGTAAGCTGCAACGTTTGCATATAAATAATTTCGGGATGCTACAATAGGCGTAAAATTATTCCCCATCACAACCGTATTCAATTCATGTACGGTTTTAGAATACAAAATTGGGTCATTAAAAACAGTTTCATAGTTTTTATTTTCTTTGCAGCTACACCATAAAAAAATGGGCACGCAAAACAGCAATAAGTTCTTCATTTAAAAAGTTTTTTTAGAATGTATAAACACTTCTCTTCTATAAGAAAAAGGAGTAATTCAGTAAAATTAATGTGAGGTAATTAAGCTAAAGTGCCATCAGGAGGCTGTTTAGCAGCTATTTGATAGGCATCGGTAGGAATGCTATCTGTGTAAGGAAGATAGTTTTTTTGAACCATGGCCATTTGTTTGACCATGTTTAAGTCAACCGAAAAATTATCAGCATCAATCAGTAATTTCTTAAATAAAAACGAGAAAGGTTTTTGTGAATTATTTTTTGAGGAAATATCATTTGTGTTTTTGTAAAAATCAGCTTTTACATTTTCATACTCCATCTTTTTTATATTTTTAATACACATTAAATGAAGCGTATCGTTTGTAAGTTTTCTTTTTACATACTTGTAAATAGTACCATCCAATTTTACTTCACCGTCAAATCTTTCATAATTTGACCAACTCGTTTGGTATGGTAAATGAAGGGGGATTTTAATTTCAAAAAGATCGCTCTCTTTTATAGTTTTTTTATCGAGCATTGCCTCCATTTGTGCATCAGCTTTTTGCTGCATAAAATATATAACAGCGTTGTATCCAAACCAGTTGAAACAAAGAATAAGTAGTATTATGGAAGCAGCTAAGCCTTTCACAATTTTAGGTGATTTTTTGGTACCGTAATGTAAGAATTTTTATTCCATTAAAAGTAATATACATCATTTTACAGTAAATGTTTTGTGCTGTGGCCCTACACCTGTAATGGTTAAACTTTTCCATTGTACCGGTAAAACTGATTTTATTTGCATTACACCGAGTGGCGTAATTTCCAGCCCGCCAAAACCAAAAAGAATGCTCTGTAAAAACCCACCTGCACCTGTAGCAAAATAAGGGTTTGTACCTCCGGCAGATTCAGACAACACACCAAACGGATTTTTCTTATTTGGAATATGTGCTTCCTGAAAAGCCTGCCATGCCTTTGTTGCATTGCCCGCCCTTGCATACAACACAGCAAATATAGCATGTGTCATTGCCGGCGATCCTTCCCCTATTCTACTTTCGTAATATTCCAGGTCTTTTTTTATTTGGGCAGGGTCAGTAATTTCTTTTAGAGGATATGAAAGTAAATTGACATCGGTTTGTTTAATTTTTTCGCCTGCATAGGCTGCATGTTCAGATGTTACCCCGTTTGGTAATTTTAGTATCGGTATGTTTTTTTCCACATCCGCCCATTCAGGATCGGCTTTTTCTTTTAAAATATTTGCAGCCATCATTGCATATTGCAAATTTGCTTTTGCTGCTGCGTTTGTAAAGGCGTTGTTGTCCACGTTTTCTGCCCACTCATCCGCCGCTACAACATTTTTTATATCATATTTTCCCGGCCCATTTTTCTCTACACGGCTTACCCAAAAATCTGCACAGGCTTTTATTACAGGGAAACCTTTTTCTTTTAACCAAGTTGTATCTTGGGTTACTGCAAAATAATTCCATGCTGCAATGGCAACATCGGCAGTTATGTGGTGTTCGAAGGGACCGCTCAATGCCCACACAGGAGTTTCTTCATTGCCCGTGCCTGCACTTTCCCATGGATACATAGCTCCTTTGTAGCCGTGTGCAAATGCATTGTGTTCTGCCTGTTTTAATCTTTCGTAACGATACTCTACCATACTTTTTGCCATTTCAGGATGTAGCAACACCATTGCAGGGAACATCCATAATTCTGTATCCCAAAAAACATGACCGTTATACCCCAATCCGCTCAAACCCATTGGTGATGGACTATAGGAAGTTCCTTCTCTTACAAAAGAATACAAATGATACATAGCAGAATGTACATCTCTCTGGCTGTTGTCATCGCCCTCAATAATAATATCGCTCTTCCAAAGTTGATCCCACGCATCGTTGTGAAACTGCAACAATCTTTTTGTGCCTTGTAGTTTTGCATAGATAACATAACGCTCTGCTTCATTTAATGGATCATCGTGCTGTGCAGTTGTAATAGAAGCACCTGCTATTGCAAAATGATATGTAGTACCTGCTGTCAACGTTTTTTTAAATTTAGAAAGGTGCATATTATTGTCCCACATTTCGTGGATT
>JBBRPX010000102.1:0-12219 GCA_038227505.1 Chitinophagales bacterium | reverse complement strand
AGTTATTAAGGTAAAGATTTTAGAAAAAAGACTAGAGCAGTGCGCTTAGATAAAAGTTGAAAAATGTTTTATGGATGGATGGCTGCGCTGCTTAGACGAATATTCTTTTTTTGTTTCCTTTGAACAAAAAAAGACTTGCCTGCCGGCAGGCAGGTAGGAAGGCGGCGGGCAGAGAACTAAAGTTGAATACAGTTTCAATATCGAAAGCCCCAAAAAATGAAAAATAGATTTTAATTTATAACGAACCATCTGTAGTCGGCTGTCCGTCGTCAGTGGTCTTTTAAAAATATACAACATGCAAGAAGCATACATTGTAGCAGGCTACAGAACGGCTGTTACCAAAAGTAAAAAAGGTGGTTTTAGGTTTACTCGTCCAGATGATTTGGCGATAGATGTAATTAAGGGTTTGCTGGCAAGTGTGCCTCAGCTAGATCCGAAAAGGGTAGATGATGTAATTGTTGGAAACGCTGTACCCGAAGCGGAGCAAGGGTTACAGGTGGGTCGCATTATTGCGGCAAGAGCTGTAGGTTTTTCAGCAGCTGGTATTACCATTAATAGATATTGCGCAAGTGGTTTGGAAAGTATTGCAATGGCCACTGCAAAAATTCGCAGCGGTATGGGTGAATGTTTTATTGCAGGCGGAGTAGAAAGTATGAGCTTGGTGCCAACTGCAGGCTGGAAAACCGTGCCTGCCTATTCAATTGCAAAAGATGAGCCTGATTACTATTTAAACATGGGGCTTACGGCAGAAGCTGTGGCGAGTGAGTATAATGTAAACAGAGAAGATATGGATGCATTTAGTTACAATAGCCACATGAAGGCGGCAAATGCAATTAAGGAGGGATATTTTAAAAACGGAATTTTACCGATAAATGTTGAGCAGGTTTATGTGGATGAAGAGGGTAAGAAAAAAACCAAATCATACATTGTAGATACAGACGAAGGTGTACGTACAGATACAACCTTAGAAGGATTGGCAAAATTAAAGCCTGCCTTTGCAGCGGGTGGCACAGTAACGGCAGGTAACTCATCGCAAACGAGTGATGGTGCAGCTTTTGTGCTGGTGATGAGTGAGCGCATGGTAAATGAATTGGGTTTAAAACCAATTGCCCGTTTGGTAAATTGTGCAAGTGCTGGTGTACATCCTCGCATTATGGGCATTGGTCCTGTAGAAGCTGTACCTAAAGTTTTAAAGCAGGCAGGCATGAGTTTAAATGACATTGATTTGTTTGAATTGAACGAGGCATTTGCATCTCAATCTCTTGCAGTAATTAGAGAGCTTGGTTTAAATGCAGATATCGTGAATGTGAATGGCGGGGCTATTGCACTTGGGCATCCATTGGGTTGCAGTGGTGCTAAATTGTCTATTCAGTTGATACATGATATGAAAAGGTTGAATAAAAAATATGGTATTGTAACTGCTTGTATTGGCGGCGGACAGGGTATTGCAGGAATTATAGAGAATATAGAATAGCATAATTTATGGATATCATAGTTTAATTAATAAGAAGTTATCTCACAATTAAAAAAGACTTCAATAAAAGCTTTATAAAAAAGTAAAAACATTTTGAGTTTTGTGTTTTAGCCGCAGATTAGCAGATTAATCTGCGAATCTGCGGCTAAAACTTTTGTTGAAGTGCTAATTGGTTACTAAAAATGAGTCTTAATAAATTTTCTTTATTAATAGTTTTTAAAAACGATGATTTATTTTAATTATGAAACACACTCTTATTTTTCCCAAATAAATAAATAGAAAAAATTATATTTACTCTCTTATCATTATTAACACCCTATTTTAAAAAACATTAAACTATTTTAGAAAATAACAGTCTCAAAAAAATAATTGTAAACTAACTGTAATGGATAGAAGAGATTTTCTTACTGCCGGCAAAGCATCCAAAAAAAATTACGAAGCTGTACAGGCAGTTTCTCCCGCACGTACCATGAGTGGCATAAATCCATACACAGGTCCGTGGAGTAAAAATGAAGCTATACACCTATTGAAGCGTGCAATGTTTGGCGCAAAAAAGGCGGATGTTGATTACTTTGCCAATCGAACACTTAACCAAACGGTTGACGAATTATTAAATCCAGTAGCACCCAACCCACAACCACCTTTAAAAGAATATGCCACAGCTACTAATTTAGGTGTTGTGCCTGATCCTAATATTTTGCAGGGCACTACATGGGTAAATGATATTAACAGCGATGGTACCGTGCAAAGCCAGCGCAGGGCTTCTTATAAAAAATGGTGGACGGGTGTTTTAATAAACCAAGATAGAAGCATTAGGGAAAAATTGATTTTTTTATGGATAGATCATTTTGGAAATCAAGCCAGCGATGTAGGTAATGGTAACTGGATTTACAAACAACATGAAATTATAAGACAAAATTGCTTAGGTAATTTTAAACAAATGATGAAAGCCATTTCTACCGATATGGGTATGCTGCGTTATTTAAATGGTTACCTAAATACTTCTGCTGCACCCGATGAAAATTTTGGCAGAGAATTGCAGGAATTATTTACCGTAGGCAAAGGGTCTGGAAGCGCTTACACAGAAGCAGATGTAAAAGAAGCTGCAAAGGTTTTAACGGGATGGCAAATAAACGGTACAACATATCAGTCGGTTTTTAATAGTAGTCGCCACAGCAGTGTGAACAAACAGTTTTCTTCTTTTTATAACAATACTATCATAACCGGAAGAACCGGTGCCACCGCCGGTGAACTTGAACTTACAGATTTATTAAACATGATTTTTGCGAAAGCTGAAGCAGCAAAATTTATTGTTAGAAAATTTTACCGCTGGTTTGTGTATTATGATATTGATGCGAATACGGAAACAAATGTAATTACGCCACTTGCCGATATTTTTAGAAATAATAATTATGACATAAAGCCAGTACTCTCCACACTTTTTAAAAGTGAACATTTTTTTGATTTGGCTAACCAAGGTTGTATTATAAAAACGCCTGTAGATATTGTTATTGGCAGTTTGAGAGAGTTTAATGTACCAATGCCGGTGGCTACAGATTGGGATACTAGTTATGGGCACTGGAACACCCTTTATACTTTTATGGTAAACTTTGGCCTCAATTTGCACGATCCGCCAAATGTTGCGGGCATGCCTGCGTATTATCAGGAACCACTTTTTCATGAAATATGGATTACGGCCGATACCCTGCCAAAGCGAAACCAGTTTACCGATATCATGACCAATACCGGATATTCAAGAAACAATTTCCGAATGCAGTTTGATTTTGTAGGTTATGTAAAATCCTTTTCAAACCCAGGAAACCCAAACGAACTTATTGACGATGCATTAAAATATATCTATCGATTAACTTTATCGCCTCAGGTAAAACAACAAACCAAAACGCAAATTTTACTAAGCAACCAAACGAACGATTATTATTGGACGACTGCATGGGATACATATATGGCTACCCCCAATGCAGCAAATTTTACAATCATCAACACAAGATTAAAAGATTTATTTAGGTATTTAATGGATTTAAGCGAGTACCAGTTGAGTTAGTCTTCATACATAAGCGTATGTTGAATTCACTCAAGGTTTTCAAAATAAAACTGTACCACTTATTTAATTTGATTATTAAAATATCAATATGAAAAGGAGAGAATTTTTAGGTAAATCAATGGCAGCAACCTTACCTGCAATTTTAAGTGGTTACTCCGTAAAAGCATTTGCAGAAGATTCGCCGCTGGTAAAAGCATTGATGGGTACAGGAACAGATACTGATCATGTATTGGTTATTATTCAACTTTCGGGCGGTAACGACGGGTTAAATATGGTGATACCTATCAGCACATACAATTTATACAATGCTGCACGTACTAATATTGCAATTCCCGAAAATAGAATTTTAAAATTAAGTGGTTATGCAAATACCGGATTACACCCAAGCATGACGGGTCTGCAGACTATGTACAACGAGAGCAAATTAAAAGTAATTCAAGCCGTTGGTTACCCTCAACCAAATTTTTCTCATTTTAGAGCAACTGATATTTGGATGAGTGCTAGTAACAGTACACAAGAAGTTTACACAGGTTGGGCAGGTCGTTATTTAAACTACGAGTATCCAAATTTCCCGAACGGATATCCTAATGCAAATGCAAAAGATCCCCTCGCAATTCAAATAGGTTCTACAGCATCGCTTACTACGCAAGGTCCAACAGTAAATATGGCTATGAGTATAACCAGTGCTACATCTTTTTATCAATTAATAAATGGTACAAGCGATCCTGTACCTGCTACAAATGCTGGAAAAGAATTGAGTTATATACGCAATGTTGCTAAGCAAACACAACAGTATGCAAGTACCATTACAACTGCAGCGGCAAAGGTTACTCTACAAAATCCATATCCTGCAAATAACAGCCTTGCGGACCAATTGAAAATTGTAGCAAGGCTTGTAAAGGGTGGTTTACAAACAAGAATTTACATGGTTAGTTTCGGTGGCTTTGATACGCATAGTTTGCAAACAACTATGGCAGATACAACTGTTGGTAACCATGCAGTTTTGTTAGGAAAAGTTAGTGACGCTATAAAAGCTTTTCAGGATGATTTAAAATATTTAGGAATAGAAGATCGGGTTGTGGGAATGACCTTCAGTGAATTTGGCCGACGTATAAAAAGTAACAGTAGTGTAGGTACTGACCATGGTGCTGCTGCACCCATGTTTGTATTTGGAAAGCCGGTGCAGGGTGGCGTTTTGGGCGATAACCCGACTATATTACCGGTAGCAACCGTTAACGATAATGTTCCTATGCAATACGATTTTAGAAGTATTTATTCAACGTTGCTGGAGAAATGGTTTTGCATACCTAAAGCAACAGTTCAAAATTTGTTTCCACAGAGTATTAATAATACGCTGCAAGATCTGCCCCTTGTTAAAAACGGTAGTTGTACCAATGCAATACCTAATACCTCAGGTAGCAGCTTAATTAACAACTATCCTAATCCTTTTACCAATAGCACATCTATTGAATTTACTACTGAAGGTGGTCACACGTTAATACAAATTATGGATAGTACCGGAAGGTTAATTGCAAATTTGTTGGAGAAGGATTATCCTGTAGGAGTAACTACTAAACAAGTAATAACTTTTAACGCATCGCATTTAGCTAGTGGTATATATTATGCAAGACTTCAAAATGGCGCCACACAACAGGTGAGGGCTATGATGAAAGTAAAGTGACAAGCAAGGTAAACCAGCTTATTGTATGTAATATCTTTTTGTCATTATTAAATAGGCTATTTCAAGCCAAAACTAAATGTCTGTAACAGCCAAATGGGTAAAAATAATTTTTGCAACGTCATTGCATTTACTATATTTGCAACATAGTTTCAAAAAATTATAAAAATGAAAAAAATATTTACAGGTTTATTTCTACTTGTGTCCATAATAACAGTGGCGGGGTCGCCCACAATTTTTTTAAGAGGAAGTTTTTCAGGCAAAATAACCGATGCCTTGTCGGGTAAACCAATTAGTGGCGTATCTGTTTATATTTCAGATACAAGAACAGGCGCTAGCACGAATGCCGAAGGAGATTTTTTTATAGGAAACATTGCGGAAGGAAGCCATTTGGTTGAATTTTCGCATGTAGGCTATAACACAAAAGCCGAGCAAGTTATTATTAAGGGAGATACAAAAAAAGATATTTCACTTAGCGAATCTGTAGTAGAAAATAATGCAGTAATTGTGACCGGCGTTTCCCGTGCCTCGCAATTAAAAAAAGTTCCTTTTCAGGTTGCAGTGATGAGAAAAGAGGAATTGCAGCAAACAACTTCCACCAATGTTATTGATGCCATTACTAGAAAAGCAGGTGTTTCATCTATTGCTACGGGACCAGCCATTTCAAAACCGGTAATACGTGGGTTGGGATATAATAGAGTACTTACATTGAATGATGGCGTACGCCAGGAAGGGCAGCAATGGGGCGATGAACATGGAATAGAGATAGACGAAGCAAGTGTGAATAAAATAGAAATATTAAAAGGTCCCGCTTCTTTGGTGTATGGAAGTGATGCAATGGGTGGTGTTATAAATATTATTACCAACGTGCCCACAGCCATGAATACAATTAAAGCAAACGTGGGATCTAACTATCAAACAAATAACCGACTGAGAAGTTTGTACGGTAATGTTGCCGGAAATATAAATGGGTTTAACTGGAATATTTATGGTACTAAAAAAGCAGCAGCAGATTATAAGAATAAATATGACGGTTACGTTTTTAACTCAAAATTTAATGAGCAAAATGCAGGCGGATACATTGGTTATAATGGTGCATGGGGATTTAGTCATTTGCTATTGAGTAGTTTTGATTTAACGACCGGTTTAATTGAAGGAGCTAGAAACGATGCGGGTAAGTTTATTAAAATGTTGCCTGGTGGTAACGAAACAGAGGCAACAGATGTGGACTTTAAAAGTACAAATCCTGTAGTGCCATATCAACATATTCGGCATTTCAAAATAGCCACAGATAATAATTTTAAATTAGGAAATAACAACCTTACGCTTAATGTTGGTTACCAACAAAACAAGCGGGAAGAGTTTGGCGATATTGACAATCCAACCCAACAAGGATTATTTTTTGATTTAAAAACTACTACTTATGCTGCGCAATTTCACCTGAAAGAAAGTAATGGTTGGAAGCCATCTATTGGTGTAAACGGAATGAATCAAAGAAATAGAAACAGAGGTCTTGAACAATTGATACCAGACTATACTCTTACCGATGCAGGCATTTACGGCTTTGTAGAAAAAGAAATAAATAAGCTAAATATTAGTGGTGGAGCAAGGTTTGATACAAGAAATATTAATACCTCTGCTTTAATAGATGAAACGGGTGCTATAAAAGGAAATGGATTTAAAAAGGATTTTAAAAACTTTTCAGGTAGTGCAGGACTTACCTACGAAGCAAATAAACATGTAAACTTAAAATTAAATATAGCCCGTGCATTTAGAGCGCCGAGCATTCCTGAGCTTGCCAGCAATGGTGCACATGAAGGCACCATTAGATATGAATATGGAAATGCAAACCTTAAAAGTGAAGTGAGCACACAGGCAGATGCGTCCGTGGAATTGAACAACCAACATGTATCTTTTAACCTTGCAGGATATGTAAATTCTTTCAGCAATTTTATATTTTATAGAAAACTGAAAGGTAATAACGGTGCTGACTCTACTATAAATGTGAACGGCCAAGATCTTGCTGCATTTAAATTTGACCAGAGAAAAGCAACATTGGCTGGCATTGAGGCTACGCTTGATGTTCATCCACATCCAATTGACTGGTTACATTTTCAAAATACATTTTCATTTGTAAGAGGTTTATTAAAAGAACAGATTGAGGGTAGTAAAAACCTACCTTTTATACCTGCACCAAAATTATTAACAGAGCTTAGAGGTGATTTTAAAAAGGCTGGAAAAAACATCAGCAACTTATATGTGAAACTGGAAATGGACAATACTTTTAAACAATCGCATGCATTTACCGCTTTTGATACAGAAACGCCAACGCCCGGTTATACTTTGTTTAATGCAGGCATAGGCACAGATGTAGTTGGTAAAAAAGGCAAGACATTATTTATAATAAATTTATCAGCAAACAATATTGGTGATGTTGCATACCAAAGCCATTTGAGCAGACTAAAGTATGCACAACAAAATTTGGCGACAGGCAGAAACGGAGTGTTTAATATGGGTAGAAACTTTAGTGTGAAAGTGAATGTACCGCTGGTTTTTAATTTGAAAAAAGGATAGGAATGTGAATGGGGATTTGTGAAATGTCAATAGTGGATAGAAAATCGTGCATATCCGAATAGTGGGATGTCAAAAAATAAAATCAGGCACCCCTCATAACTCACCGGTCACAAAAAACTAATCAAATTTCTTTGGGCTCGTTTTTTCAAAATCCTTATCGTAGCTCACAAAAAATCGAATGTATAACACCCTGCTAAAGCGCATCAGCCATGGTTGTGCTACAATTAGCACAATGGCATTTATGCCAAGCCACCAATAAATCCTGTTGTCACCATCTTTTACTGAAACACCAATTAATACAACCCATGCAACAAATGTGGCAACAGATAAAGCCACAGTAAGCCCGTAACTTACATAGCTTGTACCGTACCAAAAACCAGGTTCCATATCATACTTCTGTCCGCATACGGAGCAATTTTCAGGCATTGCAAAAATATTTTTCAAAGATAGTTTTCTGTATGAACTGTTATTGCTAAACATTTCTCCACGCCTGCACCTTGGGCACTTCATAGTAAGCATGCTCCACAAAGCATTTGGCGTAGGTAATTGTTTTTCTTCTTTCATAAAATCACTATTGCTTAAACTTAAATTTAAAAAAAAGCATAATCAAACTCATTGCAAGTACCATACTGTTTGTATAAATAATGGCTGCGTCTTTTACGAGGATGCCATAACTGAGCCACATTGATACACCCACAATTAGTAATAACAACATAACGATAGAAATATCTTTTGCAGATTTTGTTTTCCAGATCTGAATTACCTGCGGTATAAATGTAAACGATGTTATTGTGCCGGCTGTTAAGCCTAATACTTGTATTGCTGTCATAATGTTAGAGGTTAAGCAAAGCATTTATGGTTAGTTCGTTAAAGCTAACTGAAATAAATTGCTATACTCTCTTTAACATTTCTATATTAGTTGCGCCGGGGGAAGCTAATTTTTTTCTTTCTCCAATCTGTTGGCGCCACATTGCATAATACAAACCTTTTTCTTCCAACAACGATTCGTGGGTACCGGTTTCCACCACTTCACCTTTTTCTAACACATAAATTCTATCCGCATGCATTATGGTACTCAACCTGTGTGCAATTAAAATAGTTATCTGTTCTTTTAAAGCTGAAATTTCTCGGATAGTATCTGTAATTTCTTCTTCTGTTAGTGAATCCAATGCGGAAGTTGCTTCATCAAAAATGAGCAATTTCGGCTTGCGTATAAGGGCTCGTGCAATGGAGATTCTTTGCTTTTCACCACCACTTAATTTTAAACCACCTTCACCGAGCATGGTATCCAAACCTTTTTCTGCTTTCGCCAATAATATAGTAGCACTTGCTTTTACCAATACCTCATTCATTTCCGCCTCAGTAGCACTTGGGTTTACAAACGCTAAGTTTTCTCTTATACTTCCGCTAAACAAATTGGTATCCTGCGTTACAAAGCCTACCTGGCTGCGAAGATCATCAAAGCTTATCATTTTTTCTTCTATTCCGTTGTATAAAATTCTACCATCTTGCGGTCTGTAGAGCCCCACAAGTAATTTCATTAACGTAGATTTTCCACTGCCTGATGGGCCAACAAAAGCAATGGTTTCTCCAATGTTTGCTGTAAAACTAATATCATCAATAGCTTTTACAGAAGCCGACTGGTGTTTAAAGCCAACATGGTCAAAGTGCAGCGAATTAATAAAACCAATATGGGTAGGATTTGCAGCTGTAGGTTCCGGTGCTTTCATCATCAATGCATCAAAATTATTTAACGATGCTTCAGCTTCTCTGTATGAGACAATAATGTTACCAATTTCCTGCAATGGACCAAATACGAAAAATGAAAACACCTGCATGGTTACCAACTGGCCTGCATTCATATCATTTTTAAAAATAAGGTACATCAGCATAAATAAAATTATCTGGCGTAACGTATTCACAAAAGTGCCCTGTACAAAACTTATGGTTCGGGTACGTTTTACTTTGTTCAATTCTAAGCCAAGAATTTTAAAAGTATTTTTATTCAATCTTTTTACTTCCTGACCCGTAAGCCCAAGGCTTTTTACCAATTCAATATTTCTTAACGATTCTGTTGTAGCACCGGCAAGCGAAGTTGTTTCTGCGACAATTCTTTTTTGTATCGATTTAATTTTTTTGCTTAATAAATTTGTAATTACGATCAGCAAAATAATTCCGCCAAAATATATGAACGGAAGTTTTCCATCAATTCTTGTTGAATAAACCCCCACGATAATAATCCCCACAACAACCGGAAAAAGGATATTTATAAATGCTGCTATAAATTTTTCTGTATCAATTCTAACTTTTGAAAGAATGCTCAATGTTTCTCCGCTTCGCTGGTCTTCAAAATCCTGATAAGGAAGTTTCATGGCATGTTGCAAACCATCCGTAAATACGGTTGCTCCAAACTTTTGGGTAATGGTTGTTAAAAAATAATCCTGAAATGCCTTTGCAATTCTGCTGACCATGGCTACAGTTATTGAAGCAATAAGCAAAGCTGCTACACCATAATAAGGTTTAGAGAAAGAAAAGAAAAAGTCGTGGCTGCTCATAGAGCTGCCTGGCTTTTGGTGTTCACCTGCTAGATTTACAAGCTTACCTAATATTATAGGATCTATAAGTGAAAAACTGATATTTATAGCTGCTAAACAAAGTGTAAATATCATAAGCCCTTTGTAAGGCTTGAGGTATTTTAATAATATCTTCATTGTAAAAATTAAGTGTAAAACAGAAATGTTCTTGTTGCAACATCAAATTAGGTGCAACTTCGTAAAAAATGACGGAAAGGCAAGGATGTTGCTTAATAGTTTTAATATAAATGCTTATTTGGCATTCATGTTGCTTTTCTTGTAAATTCAAAAAACTATTTATAATTTAATGGCGTCAAAATAGATATATGAACATTTCTACCAAACAATACCCTTTTTACTTTAAAAGTACAGTGGTTCTTTTTGGGCTTATGCTGCTCACATTTGCATTGTTTACTTTAAAAGGCATTCTTGCACCCATTGCTTTTTCGCTAATTATTGCTATTCTTTTAAACCCGCTAGTTGGTAAACTGCAACGCAAAGGTGTAAAAAGAATCATGGCAATTGTTTTAGCTCTTACATTAGCTATAGTTGTTGTGGGTGGTATTTTATATTTTATCAGTACTCAAATAATGCACTTTGGCGATAATCTCCCTGTACTTAAACAAAGGTTTAATGAGCATTTAATGGACTTGCATAATTGGATAGCAGCAAAATTTAATGTGCCTGTGGCCAAACAGCAAAAAGCTATTACGGATGCGATCAATGGCAGTAAATCATTTTTTGGTAGTGCCCTGGGAGATTTTTTAGGTACTATTGCTGTTATTTTTTTAATACCTATTTACGTATTTCTTTTACTATTTTATAAAAAGTTGATCGTTAATTTCTTTCATGAATTATTTGCAGAAGAAAATTCAGAAAAAGTTTCTGATGTATTAACAGAGACAAAATCTGCTATACAAAGTTATATGGTTGGTCTGTTGCTAGAAGCACTTGTTGTGGCTGTACTTAACACGATAGCTCTTTTAATACTTGGTGTAGAGTATGCTGTTTTATTGGGAGTGATTGGAGCACTGCTAAATATGCTTCCCTACATTGGTGGACTAATAGCAATTGCATTACCTATCATTATTGCATCAGTAACCAAAGATGGTTTTACAACACAGTTATTAATCATCGGTGCCTATACTTTAATACAGTTTATAGATAATAATTTTTTAGTACCTTTTCTTGTATCATCTAGGGTAAAGATAAATGCATTCTTTTCTTTGGTAGTGGTGTTACTTGGTGGTGCATTGTGGGGAGTAGCAGGTATGTTTTTATCTATTCCATTTCTAGCTATTTTAAAAATAATATTTGATAGGTTGCCTGAAATGAAACCATGGGGTAAGTTATTTGGTGATACTGTGCCTACTAGGCACAAAGGAGAAATATGGATGAATAGAAAAAAGAGAAAAGAAAATGCTTTACCAATAATAAATGATGAAGTGGTAAAATAGTTGCTATAAAAAGTAGCGTTAGGATTTGGAATATTCTATTGCATAATAAAAGTTACATAAGGAGCTGAAGACGAAATGTGCGACGCCACCGCAGTTCAATATGGCTATGTCTTTGTTCGGCTACAAATTATTTTGAAAAAATATTTTGTAGCCTTTATTTTAATTTAGATTGCCAAAAAGTTTACAGACTGCCTTTCTATTTGTTTTTGAAAATTGAACATTTTTTATTGAGTGGTATTTTAATTGTAATGTTCAATATTCAAACTTTAAAGTTTGTAAATATTAAACATTTTGTACTACGCCCCCCAACCTTCTCTGTCCACACTCCTGTACTGTATTGCTTCTGCAAGGTGTTCGGGTTTAATATCTGCAGATGCTGCAAGGTCTGCAATGGTGCGGCT
>JBBRPX010000101.1:0-12237 GCA_038227505.1 Chitinophagales bacterium | reverse complement strand
GCAGGTGTGCTGCCTTACATTATGCAGCACCCACAAAAACTAAAACTGCTGCAATTGCTTACTGCATTGTTTGATTTTGTAAAAGAAGAAACAAGCCGCAATCCTTATTTAGATTTGAAAGGTTTTATTGCTATTATAGATCTGATGGAGAAAGAAGCGCTGCCACTTCCGTTAACGGAAGTATCCGGTAATGAAAAAGCTGTAAATTTATTAACGGCCCACGGCTCAAAAGGTTTAGAATTTCGATACGTGTTTTTTGCAGGTGTAAATTCTTCTTCATGGGAGAAAAAAAGAAAGCCCGGCGGAGGCTATAAATTTCCTGATACCATGTTTACCAATTCCCCCTCTTTTGGAGGCGGTCAGGGGGAGGTCGCTGCAGAAGGAGAAGAATTGCGCAGGTTATTTTATGTAGCACTTACAAGGGCTGAAGAGCATTTATACATTTCTTATGCTAAATTTAGCAACGACGCAAAGGGGCTAGAGCCATCGGTTTTTATTGCAGAAATTCAGGAAACTCATCAGTTACCTGTAGAACAAATAACCATATCAGCAGAAGAAATGGCAGAATTTAATCTATTGCAATTTACTGCGCAGGCGCCTGAAATTGCACATGATGAGGATGACTTTATTGAAGGTTTGTTGAGCAAATTCTCTATGAATGTTACCGCCCTAAACAATTATTTAAAATGTCCGCTACAGTTTTATTACAACAACCTCATTCGAATTCCATCAGGTAAAAATGAAGCAACTGAATTTGGAAGCGCTGTGCATTATGCCATTGAAAAGCTATTCAAAAAAATGCAGGATGGCGGGCAGGAAAAATTTGGAAGCAACGATGATATGATGGCAGATTTTGAATGGTACATGCGCAGACACAGAGAAAACTTTACCAAAGAATCGTTTGCTCGTCGCATGGAATATGGTGAAGAAGTACTCTCCAATTATTACAGTAAATACATAAATACCTGGACGAAAGTTGTTGCCATAGAAAGAAACATAAAAGGTGTAGTGGTGGATGGTGTGCCACTAAAAGGTAAAATGGATAAACTGGAATTTGATGGTAAAAATATAAATGTAGTAGATTACAAAACCGGTGATATTGACAAAGCCCTACCCTCTTTAAAAGGACCGAACGATAAAAAACCCGAAGGTGGAAATTATTGGCGCCAAGCCGTTTTTTACAAAATATTAATTGATAATTACACTTTAAAGGATTGGAAAGTTATAAGTACTGAATTTGATTTTGTAGAGCCCGATAAAAAGAAAGAATACCGAAAAGAAAAAATTGTAATAACACCCGAAGACACCAATTTAGTAAGGGAACAAATTACAGATACATGGGATAAAATACAAAACAAAGATTTTTATACAGGCTGCGGAAAAGAAGATTGCCATTGGTGCAACTTTGTAAAAAATAATGACCTGGCAATTGAGTTACACGATATGGAAGAAATAGAAGATGGAGATTTGTAATTCCGCTTTTCTTATTCTAAAAGAGTCGGCAATAATTTGCCGGCTCTTTCAATTTATTTCTCTGTTTTTTTTGCTTTCAGCGCATCCAATACTTCTTGTTGCCTTGTAATTTCTTTCTGCATATCATCTTGTTCTCTAGCATTTTTCTTAAGATCATCTTGCAAATTGCGAACCTTTCTTTCCATAGAAGATTGGTCATCTTGTAGGTTCTTCAATTTCTTTTGAGATTTTACTACGGCATCGTATTGCTCATCAACCATAAAGTCTACATTAACAGCTTCGATAGACGGTGTTAAGTCAGTTAAAAAACTTTTTAATCTGGAGCTGTTGTCTGCTGTAACATTTACTCCATTCTCATTTATAACTGCAGATAAAACCGTAATATCTTTTTCTTTCTTACTTTTTCTTTCAGTTTTAAAAGCGTAATCAAATGGCTTGTTGCTTACATCGCTAAGTATAGCATTTGATATAACTAAAAACCCTCTGCTATTTTTTATTTTATACCCCAACTTTTCTAATTTATCACGCAATGTTTTTTCTACAATTTGTTCCTGATAATTGTATTCATTTAAAATACCAGCCTGTTGTATTTTATTATAGTCCACTTTGCTTTCATATGCCTGTGCATAAGATTTTTGAAAAGCAACACAAAGCAATAAAATTAAAAAGTTCTTCATAAAGTTTATTTATTTGGTAAATTTATTGGGATTAGAATATTTTCTAGCTCTTTTATATTTATAACTTTTTGTTTTGATATTATTGAAGGCATTAAATAATATCGGGTTATTTTTGGTAAAATTCAGCCATAAAAATAATGAAATTACGCTCAATATTATTTTCCTTTTTTTTACTTTATTTAATAATTTCTTTCAGCGTATTGACCACTGGTTGTGCCCAAATTGGTATTCCAACAGGCGGTGTAAAGGATACACTCGCTCCGAAATTGATTAAAGCAACCCCAATTGACGGCAGCCGAAACGTAACTACCAACAAAATAACACTCGAGTTTGATGAGTACATAGATGTTACGGACCTTCAACAAAACCTGCTTATTTCTCCGCTTCAAAACAGAAATCCGTCCATTGTTGCAGGCCCACGTAGCATTACTTTAAAATTTAGAGATACACTTTTACCCAATACAACTTATAATATTAATTTTGGAAACGCTGTAAGAGATATCAACGAAAACAACGTCTTAAAAAATCTTAACTATGTTTTTTCTACCGGCAGTTCTTTAGATTCTTTAACCCTTAAGGGGAAAGTAATGCTTGCAGAAACAGGTACCACTGACAGCACTTTGCTTGTAATGCTTTATAGAAATGCTGTTGACAGTACCGTAAAAACAAAGAAGCCTAATTATATTGCAAAAGTAAACAGGGATGGAACTTTTAGTTTTACAAATCTACCCGCAGCGTCTTTTAAAATTTATGCATTAAAAGATGGTGATGGCGGCAAAACCTACAATTCACTTTCAGAAATATTTGCCTTTGCAGATGAAGAGATTTCAACATTAAAACAGGAGAACATTTCCTTGTTTGCCTACGCACAGGAATTAGCTAAAGACAATAAAACCATTAGCAGCACAAAGCCGGTACCGGAGAAAAAATTAAAAGTGAACAATAATATACAAGGCACAAAAGATTTGTTGGAACCGCTGGAGATAAGCTTCAACAACCCTCTTAAAAGTTTTGATTCCACAAAAATCTACCTAACAGATACACTTTATAAAAAGATAACGGCCTTGCGTTACTCCTCTGACACTACTTCTAAAAAAATTATTATTACAACCAAATGGAAACCTGATGATGCGCTTGTTTTAATAATTGATAAAGATGCCGTTCAGGATTCAACAGGCACTAAACTCAGTAAAAGTGACACATTTAAATTTACCACAAAACGTGCGGAAGAATACGGAAAACTTACACTTCGGTTTAATGATATTGATCTTGCAAAAAACCCGGTAATACAATTTGTATTGGGGGAAAATGTAAAATATTCTTATCCCATTGTTTCATCAACATACACAAATGCAATGTTTCCCCCCGGAGAATATATTGTTAGAATTTTATATGATAAAGACAGAAATGGAAAATGGACACCGGGAAATTATTCCAAAAAAATACAACCCGAAATTGTTATAGCGTTGCCCCAAAAATTATCTGTACGTGCAGATTGGGACAATGAACGTGAGATAAACTTATAGCATCATTTCAAGAAAGAATTTACAAAACAGTTATTTTTGCAGCTATGCAGTTTTCCTCCCAACTTTTAGAAAATGCGGTAAATGAATTTGCCAAACTACCCGGCATTGGTAAAAAATCTGCACTTCGTTTGGTTTTACATCTCCTTAAAAAAGAAACAGCGGAAGTGGAACAGTTTAGCCATGTGTTAAGTAAAATGCGCAACGAAATTAAATTTTGTAACCGCTGTTACAATGTGTCTGATACTGTTGTATGTAATATTTGCATAAACCCAATGCGCCAGCAACATTTATTGTGTGTTGTCGAAAATATAAGAGATGTTATAGCCATTGAAAGCACCCAACAATTTAACGGTCTATACCATGTACTTGGTGGTATTATTTCTCCTCTTGATGGAATCGGTCCTGAGCAATTAACCATTGACGCCTTGGTAGAAAGAATTAAAACCGAAGAGGTTGAAGAAGTAATTTTTGCCTTAAACCCAAACATACAGGGAGATACTACTATATATTATATAGGTAGAAAACTTAAAGAGGTAAAAGTTAAAATAACCACTATTGCACGAGGTATTGCTTTTGGTGGTGAACTTGAATATGCAGATGAAATGACATTGGCAAAAAGCATCAGCAACCGCATTGCGGTGGAGCATTATATTACACCTTCTTAAATATTTCCCTTTTGCATTTTGCCGTATTGCTTTGTTAGCATAAATTTGTATTGTAAGGAGCAGGATTTGTTTATTGTTCACCCTCTTACATTTTACAACAACTGAACTAATAAACGAAGCACATTTCCTGTAATTCTTCTCAACCTGCGGATCTGCAAATCGTTTAATTATTAGTTATCGTTTTATTTAATCAGCATTATATGTGTTGTAATAATAGATAGTTATGGATATTAAAGAAATTTTAAAAGATCGTATTTTAATCATTGATGGCGCCATGGGTACCATGATACAACGCCATAAACTGGAAGAAGCAGATTACCGTGGCGAACGGTTTAAAGACTGGCATACAGATGTAAAAGGCAACAACGATTTGCTAAGCATTACCCAGCCGCAAATAATTGAAGGCATTCACGAATTATATTTGGAAGCCGGTGCAGATATTATTGAAACAAATACATTTAGCAGTACAACCATTGCGCAGGCAGATTATGATATGCAATCGCTTGCCTACGAATTAAATGTTGCATCTGCAAAATGTGCTCGTAATGCTGCTGATAAATACACAGCCCAAAATCCTGCTAAACGTCGCTTTGTAGCAGGTGCTATTGGTCCCTTAAACAAAACATTATCGCTATCGCCAGATGTAAATAACCCGGGTTTTAGAGCCGTTACTTTTGATGAGGTTGCAGCAGCTTACACAGAACAAATTAGCGGCTTGGTAGATGGTGGTGTAGATATATTGTTGGTAGAAACAATCTTTGATACACTAAATGCAAAAGCTGCTATCTATGCTATCAAAAATTATTTTAGAAAAATTGGTAAGCCAGAGTTACCCATCATGATTTCGGGTACCATCACAGACGCATCTGGGAGAACACTGAGTGGACAAACATTGGAAGCTTTTTATACTTCTGTTGCACATGCAAATCCGCTAAGCGTAGGCTTAAATTGTGCATTGGGTGCGCAGGAAATGCGCCCACATGTAGAAGAGCTTTCTTCCATCGCAGCATGTTATACATCAGCATATCCAAATGCAGGGTTGCCAAATGCGTTTGGAGAATATGACGAACAACCACATGAAACTGCACACATTATTGAAGAGTGGGCTGCAAATGGTTGGTTAAATATTGTAGGTGGATGTTGCGGTACCACGCCGGATCATATAAAGCATATTGCAGATGCGGTTAGGAAGTTTGAAGCGAGGAAATTGCCAACGGTAGAGTTGGTTTAAAGTTTTAACCACAGAGTGTTGGGAGTTTTGCACAGAGTTAACAGAGTTTTTATGGAGGATATCAATCAACTTACGGAACAAATATTAAAATATGCATTCAAGGTCCATTCTGCTTTAGGTCCGGGGTTATTGGAATCATCTTACAAAGAATGTTTGTTTTATGACTTGAATAAAAATGGCATTAACACTGAAAAAGAAAAACCTATGCCTTTGTATTATGAGGAAATAAAAATGGATATTGGTTATAGATTAGATCTTTTGGTTGATAAGAAAGTTGTAGTTGAAATAAAATGTGTTCAATGTTTTACAGACGTTCATACTGCACAGTTAATAACATACTTAAAACTTTCTGGATGCAAGATTGGTCTTTTATTAAATTTTAAAACAGCTAGTTTAAAAAACGGAATCAAAAGAATAATTGTTTAAGAATAAATGCCAACGAACAAAAAATAAAAATAAAACTCAGTGTTACTCTGTGATAAAACTCTGTAAACTCTGTGGTTAAAAAAACATGAATACTATCAAACCATACTTAAGATTAGCTGGCTTAGAGCCACTAATCGTTCGCCCCGAAACCAATTTTGTAAACGTAGGTGAGCGCACGAACGTAACAGGCAGCAAAAAATTTGCACGCTTAATAAAAGATGGCTTGTATGAAGAAGCTTTGTCTGTAGCACGCCAGCAAGTAGAAGGCGGTGCACAAATAATAGATGTGAATATGGACGATGCCATGCTTGAAGGTGTGGAAGCCATGACTACCTTTTTGAATTTATTACAGGCCGAACCTGACATTGCAAAAATTCCTGTAATGATTGACAGCAGCAAGTTTGAGATCATTGAAGCAGGACTAAAATGCGTACAGGGAAAATGTATTGTAAATTCTATTTCAATGAAGGAAGGTGAAGAGAAATTTATTCAGCAGGCAATTATTTGTAGGGATTATGGCGCATCGGTTATTGTAATGGCTTTTGATGAAGTGGGCCAGGCAGATACCAAAGAACGTAAAATAGAAATTTGTCATAGAGCTTATAAAATTCTTACAGAGCAGGTTGGTTTTGCAGCACAGGATATTATTTTTGATCCCAACATATTCGCAGTAGCAACAGGTATAGAAGAGCACAATAATTATGCGGTAGATTTTATAGAAGGTACCAGAGAAATAAAAAAATTGATGCCGCTTACAAAAGTCAGTGGCGGTGTAAGTAATGTTTCTTTTTCGTTTAGAGGCAACGACCATGTAAGAGAAGCGATACACAGTGTGTTTCTTTTTCATGCTGTACATGCGGGTATGGATATGGGAATTGTAAACGCCGGACAGTTGGTTATTTATGATGACATAGAACCGAAATTGAAACAACTTTGCGAAGATGTGTTGCTTAATAAAAACAATGACAACAACGAAGCTACAGAAGCGCTTATTGTTTTTGCAGATACCGTAAAAGCAAAAGGAAAAGAAACAATAAAAGACGAAAAGTGGAGAGAAGAAAGTGTTCAAAAAAGACTTGCACACTCGTTGGTAAATGGCATTACAGATTATATAGATGCCGATACGGAAGAGGCCAGGCTTGCTTATGCTCGTCCGCTGGAAGTTATTGAAGGGCCATTAATGGATGGTATGAATATAGTTGGCGATTTGTTCGGTGCAGGTAAAATGTTTTTACCACAGGTGGTAAAAAGTGCAAGGGTAATGAAAAAAGCCGTGGCTGTTCTTACGCCATTTATTGAACAGGAGAAAGAAGATAGAAAGCAGGCGCATATTTCTGCAGGTACCGTAAATGAAGAAACGGCTGGCGCAGCAAAAATATTATTGGCAACTGTAAAAGGTGATGTACATGATATTGGAAAAAATATAGTTGGTGTTGTGCTTGGTTGTAATGGGTACGATATTATTGATTTGGGTGTGATGGTTTCGGCAGATAAAATATTATCAGAAGCAAAAAAACACAACGTTGATATTATTGGTCTAAGTGGTTTGATAACGCCATCTCTGGACGAAATGGTACACATTGGTAAAGAAATGAAGAGGTTACAAATGGATATCCCGTTGCTGATTGGTGGAGCCACAACTAGCCGAATGCATACAGCAGTAAAGATTGCACCCGAGTACGGAAATGGAGTGGTTCATGTGTTAGATGCAAGTAGGAGTGTAACGGTTGCGGGAAGTTTATTGAACAAAGAAAATAAAATTACTTTTTTAGAAAATTTAAAAACAGAGTATAGTAATCTTAAAAATGATTTTGACAACAAGCGAACAGTAAAACAATTTATGCCCTTTGCAAATGCTCAAAAAAATGGGGTGCAAATAAATTGGAAAAATTACCATCCTGTAACACCAACTTTTACCGGAACAAAAAAATTCTACAATTATTCATTAGCAGAAATTGCTGAATACATAGATTGGAAACCTTTCTTTATAGCATGGGAGTTGCACGGAAATTTCCCACAAATATTAACTGATGAAGTTGTGGGCAAACAAGCAACCGATTTGTACATTGATGCAAAAAAATTGTTGAAACAAATTATCGATGAAAATTGGTTGCAGGCAAAAGGCGTTATTGGATTTTGGGAAGCAGAAAGAACAGCACCTGATACAGTTTTGATAAACAAAAATATTGAGTTGCAATTTCTACGGCAACAATCAAAAAAAGCAGCAGGGCAACCGAATTTATCTTTGGCAGATTTTATTTGCCCAACCTCGGATGATTTTATGGGTGCATTTTCTGTAACAATTGAAGGCATAGAATCACATATAAAAAAGTTTGAGGAAAATTTAGATGATTACAGCAAAATAATGTTGCAAGCTTTGGCAGATAGATTTGCAGAAGCATTTGCAGAAGTGTTGCATAAAAAAACGAGAACAGATTTTTGGGGTTACGAAAAAGATGAACAGCTCACAAATGAACAGTTAATTAAAGAGGAATACTCTGGTATCCGTCCGGCACCAGGTTACCCTGCATGCCCTGACCATACGGAGAAATACAAATTATTTGAATTGCTTGGCGGTGAAGAAGCTACAGGAATTCATCTAACTGAATCATTGGCTATGTATCCAGCATCATCAGTTTGCGGCTGGTATTTTGCGCATCCACAAAGTAAATATTTTGGTGTAGGTAAAATTGATAAAGACCAGTTCGATGATTATACACTGCGCAAAAAAATACCGGTAGAAGAAATGGAAAGATGGTTAAGACCGATAATGGAATAATAATCTTTTAATACTATTTGATTTTACATTTATAAAAAAATTTCATGCGCATCATTTCTTACAACCTCAACGGCATTCGGGCGGCTATCAAAAAAGGATTTATTGAATGGTTAGCATCTAACCCGGCAGATATCATTTGCATACAGGAAACCAAAGCTGCACATACCGATATTGATGTAAAAATGCTGGAAGATATTGGCTTTCACAATCACTGGTTTAGTGCACAAAAAAAAGGATACAGCGGTGTAGCAGTATTTACAAAAATAAAACCTGATGCCGTAAAAATTGGCAGCGGTTACGAAATGAGCGATTTTGAAGGGCGTGTAATTGAGGTTCAATTTGGAGATATTAAATTGATAAATGCATACTTCCCATCTGGTACATCTGGCGATGAAAGGCAGGCATACAAATATGTTTGGCTTAGAGAAATACAGGATTATCTTGATGAAGTAAAGAAGACAAATCCTAAGATTATTCTTTGTGGTGATTACAATATTGCACACAACGAAATAGACATTCACGACCCAAAGGGCAACAAAAAATCATCGGGCTTTTTACCGGAAGAGAGAGAATGGATGACACAATTTTTGGCTACCGGATGGATTGATACGTTTAGAGAATTTAATAAAGAACCGCATCATTACAGTTGGTGGAGCCAGCGTTTTCCCAGTGTACGTTTAAACAACAAAGGCTGGCGTATTGATTATATTACGGTTACAGAACCTTTGCGCAATCAACTAGTAGGAGCAGCTATTTACCCAGATGTAAAGCACAGCGATCATTGCCCGATTTTTTTAGAAGTAAAAAATAGTTAATATAATCATATTTCAATTCTTTCCTTATCAGGCATTTTTATTTATATAAAGTAAAGTGCTAACTTTCTTTTTATACCAATTAAAAACTGCATGGAAGCTATTATAGCATTGTTATTCATTATTATTTTAATTGTAGTAATAAACCAAAACAGCAAGCTTTTTCAGCAACTTCAAAAAATTGACAACGAATTAAAAAAGCTAAAAAACAATTTTGATTCTCTGACTTCTTATGTTGAGGAAAAACAGGAAACGCCAGTTGTAAATACGTCAGTTGCTACACCCCCTTATGAAAGTATGTTTTCTGTAGTTGAAAACAGTAAACCTAGTGACGAGCCGATTATAGAATTAGAAACTGAACAGGTAGCATTTACTACTCAACCGGAGCAAGAAGTATTTCCATCTGAACACGAAGCAACAGAAAATAAATCCTACGTTGAATCTCCAAAGCCTATTTATAAACCTTCTTTTTTTGAACGCCATCCTGACATGGAAAAATTTATTGGAGAAAATCTGGTAAATAAAATAGGGATTGCCATACTTGTACTTGCCATTGGCTTTTTTGTAAAATATGCGATAGATCAAAATTGGGTTGGGCCCGTGGGTAGGGTTTCCATCGGTATTTTATGCGGCGCTATTTTGGTGGGCATTGCACATAAAATGCGTAAAAGCTATAAAAGCTTCAGTTCGGTACTTGCAGGCGGCGGACTTGCCGTTTGCTACTTTACGATCACTTTAGCTTACCACCAGTTTAAATTATTTGATCAAACCACGGCGTTTGTCATAATGATTGTTATCACTGCATTCGCAGTAGCACTCTCACTTTTATACAACAAACAAGAGCTTGCTGTTATTGCACTGCTGGGTGGTTTTCTTGCCCCCTTTTTAGTAAGCACAGGTGATGGAAATTATAAAACACTTTTTATTTACCTTATTATATTAAATATTGGTCTGCTAATAATCGCATATAATAAGGCATGGCGAATACTCAATTTTTTATGTTTTTTCTTTACGGTTGTTCTATTTTGTAGTTGGCTAATTTTCTTAGATTTTAATGTCGGTTTGGAGACATATAGAAATGCATTTTTATTTGCAACAATCTTTTATGTGCTGTTTTTTGCCATTAATATTGCTAATAATATAAGAGAGCAAAAGAAATTTATTGCATCTGACTTTGGAATTCTTTTAGCGAATACCGCTCTTTACTTTGGCGTAGGTATTTACTGTCTGCAAAAAATGAGTGCCGGTGAGTTCAAAGGATTGTTTAGTGCCTGCATGGGTGTTTTTAATCTGGTAGCAACCTACTTCCTGTTTAAAAAACAAAAGGTTGATACCAATATATTGTACCTGCTGATGGGTATTACCCTCACTTTTATTTCTGTGACTGCACCATTACAACTTAATGGGAACAACATTACATTATTCTGGGCAAGTGAAGCAGTTCTTTTGTATTGGCTATTCACTAAATCCCAGTTGCGCATCATTCAATACTCCTCTATTATTATTTGGGGGCTTATGCTGATAAGTTTAATGATGGATTGGAACAATGTGTATACTAATTACAGCATCGCTTTGCGTATAATAGCAAACAAAGGATTTATAACCAGTTTTTTTGCGGCAATAGCCACATACCTATTATACCTCATTCGCAAAAATGAACTTCCGTCAAATAATAAATTAAATCTTATTCCTCGTAAATTATTTTTCAGAATTACGGCCATCATATTATTATTTCTTTCTGGTGCGTTAGAAATAAATTACCAGTTTGAATATTATTACCCCTCTACAAATATCAATTTACTGTATCTATTATTATACAGTTTTTCGTTCTGTTTAATATTGATAGGCGTTTCAGAAAAAGTAAAAACTGTACAAATAAAAGCTGCGGTTATTGTTGGAATATTAATCTCATTAATTTTCTTTTATGTGGGCAGCGTTTCCTCCATTTTTTTCACGCAGTCAGCAATGCTAACGAAACATACTTATAATGCTCATTTTATAGTCCATTGGCTTGGTGCATGTTTATTTCTTATTTTATTTTATAAACTTATCAGGGTTTTAATTAATAATAATTGGTTGAAAAAATTTGATGCAATAATCTGGTTTTTGTGTTTTGTTATCGTATTATTTTTTAGTGTCGAAATTAACTTAGCAGTAAATACACTTTTTTATAGTGCATCTAATTCATTGGAGAACATACATAGGATTTATATTAAAACGGGTTTGCCGATTTTATGGGGCGTATGTTCTTTTATTTTTATGTCGCTTGGTATGCGTTACAAGTACCGCCCACTTCGAATTATATCGCTGACTCTTTTTACCGTTACGCTGCTTAAATTATTTATATTCGATATTAGAAATATTCCGGCGGGTGGTAAAATTGCTGCATTCTTTTGCCTTGGTGTTATTTTACTAATTGTTTCCTTTATGTACCAGCGGTTAAAAAAAATAATAATAGACGATGAAAAAAAGATTGATTAATTTTTTATTGCTTTCATTTTTATCTTTTTCTTCAAGAGCACAAACGGAGGGGTATCATTATTATTCCTTATTAGATTCCGTAAAAATATCCGGCTTTTACAACATTGTTTTAGTACCGCAGGTGAATGCACATTTAAAAACAGATTCCCGTGATGTACGGGTTATCG
>JBBRPX010000100.1:0-12290 GCA_038227505.1 Chitinophagales bacterium | reverse complement strand
CATCCAATATTACCGACTCTTTTAAAAAACAAATCGCAGCAAGCCCCTCTTTACTTTTGTCCGTTTATTCAGAAGCTATACTCGGTACATCTGCTTCGTATACTTATAATTCTGCTCTTAGACGTTCAAAAAATAAGGTCTATTTTAATACAGCAATTGAACTATCAGGCAATTTGGCAGGGTTAATTACGGGTGCAAAACAGTACAGGTCAAAGAATATATTTGGCGTTCCGTTTGCACAATATGCAAAGTTTGATATTGATTACCATTTTACCCGCAAACTGCTTAATAAATTTGATTGGGCTAATAGGCTACAAATTGGCGTTGGCTTACCCTATAACAACTCCAGGCTCCTCCCATTTAATAAACTTTACACAATAGGTGGCTCAAGTTCTATAAGAGGTTTTAGAACAAGAACCTTAGGTCCCGGTACATACAAACCTACACCGGGTGATCAACGTTTTTTTCAAATAATTGGCGGTGATTATAAATTGCTTTTCAACACAGAACTGCGCATTCCATTTACCCCACAATTAAGTGGTGCAGTATTTATTGATGCAGGAAATGTATGGACAAAAGACACGTTGCTTTTTGGACAAAAGGGAAAACTAACATCTCAATTTTTAAAGGAACTTGCTGTTGCATCGGGGTTTGGAATTAGGTTTGATGCCACAGTATTGTTGATTCGTGCAGACCTGGGCATACCCGTTAGAAAGCCTTATTTACCCGATGGGCAAAGATGGGTATTGAACCAAATTGATTTTGGATCAAGGGCATGGCGCCGAGAAAATTTAATTTTAAATATTGCAATAGGGTTGCCCTTTTAAATATCGGGAACGTTTGTAATTATATTCCTAATAGAAGTTATTTAATTTGTATCAATTGAAAAAAAATTATGGTAAACTCATAGGAATTGTACTCGCTGTTATTTTAACTGGTGCAGTAATATGGTGGCAGTTTAATAAAAAAGTGATTGTAAAAACTGAAATTAAAAATGCGCTCGCAAAGGGTACAGACAGTACATATTTCATTCACTACGATAGCAGCCAAATAAATGCCATTGCAGGAAATGCCAGTTTCTTTAATGTGGTTTTACAATCTGATTCGCTGCAAAAAGAATTATACAGCAACGATACATCTGGCATACCAAAAACAATATTTAATATTTATATCGAAAGACTTTCTATAGCCGGAGCTGATATTCCTTCTTTTTTACAAAAAAGTAAAACACATGCAAATAGCATAGAAATTTACAAACCGGTAATTACTATTATTAATACAGGTAAAGAAGAAGTTTCAATATTTACATCAGCAGATTCTTTGGCATTATATGAAAAAATAACTGGAAAATTTAAAAGTATCCAGGCAAAAGAAATTAAAATTATTGATGGGATCATTGCTTTTGCAAAAGGTAAAAACAGTCCTCATGCAAAATTGCAGGGTATTGATATAAACCTTCAAAATTTAAAAATTGACAGCACCAGAAATTATGACAACATAATAAGTTATTTTATAAAAGACATCGTAGCAAAAATAAAAACTGCTACTATATTAAATGAAAAAACGAATCAGGTTTTTACTTTTAATGATGTTGAATACAATGCGCCCAAAAAATGGGTGACGGTTAATAAATTTGTTCAGACAGATACAAAGAAGAATAAGGTTTTAATTTCTTTAGCCAATACAAGACTCAAAGGATTGTCTACAAATTCATTTATTTATAACAGGCAAATTAAGGCTGATTCATTAATTACAAATGGAGGTGCTGTTGGTTTATATAAAACCCCTCAAAAAAATAAAGGCACAGAGATCATTGAAATAGACAATAAATTTTTTGATGAAGCAGTTGTAAAAAATATAGTGATTGGTAAAACAATACTTTCTGTTTACAACAAAGCCAATGAAAATGAAAAGCCATTAGTGTTGCAAAATACTCAATTTTCGGCGCTGAATATCGATAGTATTTATTCAGGTACCAATATTTTAAAATTACTTGCAAACAGTAACTGGAATTTTAAAGCTGATGGAATTTCGTTTATTACAAAAGATAAGATTTATAAAGTTCAGGTAGGGCCCTTTGAACTCGATAAACTAAAGAAAACTATAAAAGTTAATGCTGTGTCTATGGTATCAACGCTTTCTGATGCTGCGTTTGTAAGCAGTTTAAAAGTGCAAAAAGATTTATATAATGTCAATTTAAAAAACATACAGTTTTCAGGCGCTGATCTCACAGCATTACTCGAGAAAAAATCTATCATTGCTGAAGAGCTCGTTTTTGAACCTGTAATAAAAGTATTTAACGACAGAACAGTGGCGCCCGATACGGAAAGCAAAATGGGTAAATATCCTTACCAGTCAATGATGAAAATGTCCACACAGTTTTATATTAAAAATGTGAAAGTAAAAAATGGTTATGTTTCTTACAGAGAGAGAGGTGCTATATCTAAAAATATTGGAGATGTTTTTTTTAGCAATGTAAATGGCAGCATTGCCAACGCAACAAATATTGAATCTTATATTAAGCAAAAAAATACCATAGAGGTAAATGTTGTAGCTAAATTTTTAAACATGGTATTATTAAACTCCCAATGGAAAATGCCCCTTAATTCAACTGACGGGGAATTTACAATAACAGGAAACGTAGGAAGTTTTAACGGGGCCAAGCTTAATCCTATTATTGAACCATTGGGTATGGGTTCAATTAAAAGCGGCAACATTAAAAGTTTTAATTTCAATTTAAAGGGCAACGATATAAAAGCAAAAGGCGAGGCAGTTGTATTATACAACGACTTAAAAATAAAATTGCTGAAAGTGAAGGATGGCGAAATAAAAAGCAAAGGCGTTACCAGTTTTCTTGCAAATATTTTAGTTAAAGATCAAAACCCCTCTAATGGAAATGTTAGAACCGGGAACATTACATTTGATCGGGTAATGACAAAGTCGTTCTTTAACCTTGTATGGAAAAGCCTATTTGATGGGTTTAAAAAATCTATAAAATAAAAAGGAATAAAAAAGCAGCAATTATTTTTGCTGTGTGCTGTTCTTATCTGTATCACTGTTGTTGGCTAACCCTTCTTTAAAAGCCCTTTCTCCTTCTTCTTCAACTAACTTCTTTTTTGCCAAATCTTCAGTTTCTCGGGCTTCAAACTGTTCACCATTTGTGTGGCCAGGTTTAATTGATATTTTTTTTTGATCTTTATTAGTAGGATCTGCCATTTTTATTATTTGAAATATCTGAATGATGATGATGGTCTTTCGTAAAAAGATTTTTGTAAATAGATTTACCCCACGCAGCAATTTTGTCTGAGTTATTAAATACAGTATTTGTAGCACCTAATTTTAAAGCACTGCCGGCAATTTTACCTATAAAAGATGTTGCTGCACCGCCTACTAGTAAATTTTTAGCCAAAAGCCCGGCTCCAATTCCGCTCGCAGCTTTTAAAATGGTGTGACCAGTTTCACCCGGCTCTAACATATTTGAAAAAGCCGATTTAATTAAATTCTTCGGCTTATAATGATCAATAGTATCGTGGTATTGCTTTTTTAAAATTGCCTCCTGAATAACTTTTTTTTGTTCGAGAGCGGCAATGGCAGCCTTCAGTTCTATAACATTTGTAATTTCCATGATTAGTCATTCATTTTTTTGATGATAGCATCTGCTATAGGAGAACTGATAAACTTATTTCTGTTAGTATAAATTAATATTCCGACGATAAAATAAAATGCTGCCACAATAAAGAAACCTAAATAAAGCTTGCCCATTAAATCTCCTATCAAAAGCCCAACGGCAATATTTAAGAAAATAAAAAAAGACGAAAAAACAATAGCTATTATAACTTGAGAAACAATTGAAGATCCAACTTCAGCAGTTTTCTTAATAGCTTTCAGCTTAAAAAGATCTGCTCTTGTTTCAACGTAATCCTTTGTTTTTTCAAAAAGGATATCAATAACCCCTTCTTTTTCACCTGTATGGTTTTCGTGTAACATATTTTATAATTATCGCCGGAAAAATTAAGTAAATACAATTATATTTTTATATTATGCAAAACTCTTTTTAGCTTCATCTCTAAAATCTTTCGCTTTGTCAGTAAAGTTGCTTGCAGCGTCTTTTGCTTTATCTTCCCACTGGTTTGCCGCTTCTCTACTTTTTTCTACCATGCTGTTGGCATCTCCTTTAATGTTCTGATATTTTTCCTGCAGAGCTTCTCCAAGTTCATTAAACTTGTTTTTTACAGTATCACCTAAATCCATTCCTTTTTTACCGATTTTTTTACGGGTTTCTTGTCCTTTTTCAGGTGCAAATAAAATCCCCAAAGCCGCTCCTACTGCTGCGCCTATTACAACACCGGTTAATAGTTTGTTGCTCATAATTGTAATTTTTAAAAATTTATAATTGATTTGTACATATTCCTGCTAAAATGCTGCCAATACATTAAAATTAAGAAATACTGTAAATAATTTTATGTATTTATTGAGGAGCGTGAAAAAATTTCCCCTTATAAGGAAACATATTTTACGCTCTTTTAACATTTAATAAGGCGGCTAATTACTTCTACTATATAGAACAATATTTTTTAGCTTGGCATAGATATAGAATTGTAAATTTTATCTTCTAAAATAAAAATAATTTTTATGCAAACAAAAATAACAGCTACAAAAAAATCTGTGGCGCCAAAAACAAATCAACTTAAAAATAATTTTCCTGTAAAAGATTCAATGCTTGCAGATTTTTTTCATGGTGAATTAAAGGATATTTACTGGGCAGAAAAACATCTTGTTAAAACATTGCCTAAAATGACAAAGGCAGCAACATCTGCCGAGCTTAAGGCCGCTTTTACCAGCCACCTTGCAGAAACCAAAGTGCATTGCGAAAGGCTTGAACAGGTTTTTGCGTTGTTAAATAAAAAGCCACAGGCAAAAAAATGCGAGGCAATGGAAGGCATAACAAAAGAAGGCGAAGGTATAATTGAAGAAACAAAGGCCGGTACCGCCACCAGAGATGTTGGATTAATACTTGCAGCTCAAAAAGTGGAGCATTATGAAATAGCTACGTACGGCGGTCTTATACAATTAGCAAAAACATTGGGTTTAGAGGAGTGTGCGGAAGTTATGTTGCAAACGCTTAACGAAGAAAAAAAAGCAGATGAAGGGTTGACAGATATTGCTGAAAACAATATCAATTACGAATCAGCTGCAGAAACGGAAACAAAAAACAAAAAATAATAGTATGAGTAACGAAATCAATTCAGACCAATTAGGTAAATTTATAAGCCTTGTAGAAGATGTGAAAACCTGTATGATGATGACAAGCGATCGGGAGGGAAAATTGAATGCAAGACCAATGAACAATGCAAGGGTAGAAGAAGATGGATCTATCTGGTTTTTTACAAATGAATTTTCAGGTAAGGTTGCACAAATTTCTCATCAAAATGAAATCTTTCTAACCTACGCATCCCCTAGCGCAAATTCTTATGTGGCATTTAATGCAACCGCTAAATTAAGCGACGATAAAAACAAAATTGATGAATTGTGGACGGCCGATATGAATGCTTGGTTTCCGGAAGGCAAGGAAGATCCTAAAATTTTGCTGATACATGCTTTGCCAATTGAAGCAGAATATTGGGACCACAGCTCAAGCAAAATTGTTATGTTGTTTAACATGATAAAATCTGCTGTAACAGGAAATTATACTGAAGGCGAACACGCCAAATTAAAACTATAAGTATTTCAAATTAAGCTAAGTTCCGGTTATCCATTTTGGCTGATTCGATATGTTTTATCTTTCGATTACCGCAAATTATAGAGGGTTGTTGATACCGATGTGGAGATAATGGACGGTGGTAGTTCAGGGGTATTAATGTTGTATTACTTAATTGAAGCTTGTGTAAAACATATTTTTTACGCTATAGCAGGGCTAATATTTCATTATTCCGAAACCTGGCAACTTGTTATAAATACAGCTACAACCATCATTATTTTCTTAATGTTTTTTGTTATTCAACAATCTCCAAACAAAGATACCTTGGCAGTTCATTTAAAACCAAATGAATTGATAGCTGCAAGTCAATTTACAATCAACCGTTTAATTGATAGTGAAGAAATAACGGAAGAAGAATTGTTGGTTATAAAAAAGTATTATAGTAAACTTTCCAATATCAAAAAAAAAGAGGCTTCTATTTTTAAATCACATTCTGTAGATGAAGCAGAAGAAGATTGAAAACGAAAGAAATAAAGATTAAAATCAAACAAATAGGTCATCACTTCAAAAAACAATTATATGAATAAAGCATCTTTTTCCTTGGTCACTGTAATGATCATTTTAATTACAAGCTTAAGCAGCTGTTCAGCTATCGGAAGCATTTTTAAAGCAGGGATGTGGACTGGCGTAATAGGTATCGCCTTTGTAGTTTTTCTTGTAATTTATTTAATAAGCAGATCAAGAAGATAGGATTTAAAAAAACTCTTTTTATAATATTCGTTGGGCCAGAATATTATAAGAAGAGTATTTTATTTTAAAGCGTACATAAACAAGAATGTAACAATACATTTATTTGATGGGCATTTGCCTGTTCTTTATGGGTAGGTATTTTGCAGTCTTTAGCTCTGATAACTGCTGCACAACTATTGCTGGAAGTTCTTTTGCCATAGGTCCACGCTTTATAAAATCAAAAGCAGCTTTCATAGCATGTTTTAAAAACCACATTGAATCTTTAAGAATAAAATTATTTGCATCTTCATTTTTATAAAGATCAATAAATACTTCGCTCAAAATTTTATCAGCTGTTTCTTTTTGCGGCACAAGTTTGTATATGCACCCATACATTAAGGCAGCATACTTTTCATATATTAATTCAAGTGATGCTGTTGGATGGTGTTGGTTGGCTTGCATTGTGTTTGTAGCTACTTAGTACATAGCAAATCTTGCTGTGTTAAGTGTTTGTATTTTTTGGAAACTTATCTTGAGGGCATTTAATTGATAAATTATTATTTCCCGAAGACTTTTGCATGGCATCTGTTCGGCTAACAATTCGTTGTATGCATTTGTGAGGTATTGTTCCTTATAATTTACCATAGACTGTAACTCTAATCCTTTCTCACAACTTTCGGGTCCGTCGGCATCGCTGGTAAAATCATCGCTGGTAAAATCTGTTTCAATAAATGTTGCAGTGTTTATACCTAAGTGCTTTAAATAATTTTTTAATTCGCTTGCATAATAACTACTCTCTTCCGATAGCCCATTAAGTGCAGACTTAAGGGTATAATTTTCTATCTCATCAGCCACCATTTCAAAATCGTATTTAGAACGTTTTAAGAAAAACATCAAACCAGAAAATTTATTAAGCACAGCAGTGTTTAGCGTATTCATAAAATTATTTTTACAAATGTTCATTTTTGTTGTTAACTCAACATTAAATAAACCATTCCCGTTTGTGGAAACATCTCTACAGTTTGGGATGTTTAATTAGAAAGCTCATCCACAGTTTTATATATGATATCACTGGTAAAAGGCTTCCCAATAAAAAAATCAGCCCCATTTTCTAATGCTTTGGCGCGGTCATCTCCCGAGTCATGTGCAGTGATCATGATTATTTTTGAATCAGGATAATTTTTTTTGATGTAAGGAATATAATTTATCCCTAATCCATCTGGCAAATGGTTGTCAAGAAAAATAATTTCCGGACGTTCATTTTTCAGCGCTTTGTCTGCATCAGATAATGAATTTACAAATACAGTTTCCAGATTTTTAAATTTTAATAATCTACTAAGCAAATAGCAAATATCTGTTTCGTCGTCAATAATTAGTGCTTTCAAGTTCGTATCATTGAGGTAGTTAACATTTTTCATATTTTTTATTTCTACTTTAAATGTTCAATATTGCTGCCAACAATAGTGGCTTTTAAAAACTGATATAATGATGCATGTTACGATTCAGCAAAAAATATACCTTACCTAGTATCATTTATCTTTGGAAAGCTGAAAAATCGATTTTAAAATAGTTCTCTAATGTTATTAAATAATTTATTAGGTAAAAATTAATGTCAAAGCTTTCCGTTATTTGAGGAAAATTTTTATTCTATCGAGGAAAACATTACATGGTATAATTATAGAAAGGAGTAAACATACATTATTAACTATGCGGAAAAGATTTGTAACATTCTTTACATTTTTAAAACAGGTTTTTGTAGAATTTATAGGGGACAATATTTTAAAGTACAGCGCATCACTTGCCTATTACACTGTATTGTCAATTGCACCCTTACTTGTTATTCTACTTACAGTAACAGGTTTTCTATTTGGTAAACAAGCCATCAATGGGCAATTATATGCAGAAATAAATAAATTAGTAGGTGCAGATGCGGCTTTGCAAATACAATCTTCTATTCAAAATATCCATTTAAATAAAGACAATGTTTTTGCAACCACAATAGGTATAATTGTTTTAACAATAGGTGCAACAGGTATTTTTGGGGAAATACAGGATTCACTCAACAGAATTTGGGGGCTTAAAATAAAGGCGAAAAAAGTGTGGTGGAAGGTCCTTATTGACAGGCTTGTATCCTTCTCCCTAATCTTAAGCTTAGGCTTTGTGTTAATAGTATCGCTTGTATTAAATGCCATAGCAGCTGCAATAAGCGATAAAATAATTGCGTTGTTGCCGGGCACTGGCCATATTTTTTTAGTTGTGTTAGATAGTGCAGTTACACTTTTAATAACAACCATTTTGTTTGGCTCTATATTTAAAGTATTGCCCGATGCAAAAATAAAATGGAGAGATGTAACCGTTGGGGCCTTTATAACTGCCTGTTTGTTTTTACTTGGTAAATATGGTATAGGTTTTTATTTGGGCAGAAGCAAGTTGGGAAGTATCTATGGCGCAGCAGGATCAATAATGATATTAATGATTTGGGTTTACTACAGTTCGGCTATATTGTACCTTGGTGCAGTATTTACAAAAGTTTATGCAACTGATTTTGGAGGTAAAATTTCTCCAAGCGATTTTTCGGAATGGATAAAAGTAGAAGAAATACCCGTACCCGAAGTGCATCTTAAAATAGACGATATAAAAGAACCGAATATATTGTAATTTAATTGGCATGTTTTTTAAATCAATAAAGTATGAAAAAAAAGATTTTAATTATTGATGATGACCTTGACATGTGTCTGGTGCTCAGTAAGTTTCTTTTAAGAAATGGGTATGATGTAGAAACAGCTAACTCTGGAGCAAAAGGACTAGCAAAATTTAAAGAAGAAAATTTTGATATAGTAATATGCGATTTTCGTTTAGGTGATAGAGACGGAAAAGATATTTTGAAAGAAATTAAAACAATGTCGCCCGATACCATTGTTTTAATAATAACCGGTTATTCAGATATTAAAGTTGCGGTAGACGTTATTAAAATGGGCGCTTTTGATTACATAACAAAACCGCTGATACCAGATGAGGTTTTGAATGTGCTGAGAGCTGCGCTTCAATTGCCAGATCAACTGCACAACGCAAGCCACCCGGGTAGTAAGCTTGCTGTTGATAAACAAAGTGGTAATAAAAAACAAGTTGTTAACGGAGAGTTTTTGGTAGGCGAAGCAGGTGCTACAAAAGACTTGTATAAGCAAATAGAAATAGTTGCTCCAACCAATTACAGCATTATACTCTACGGAGAAAGCGGAACCGGTAAAGAAGTTATTGCCAAAACAATACACAGCTTAAGCGATAGGGCAGATAAACCATTTATTGCTATGGATTGTGGTACCCTGTCAAAAGAATTGTCAGGCAGTGAACTTTTCGGCCATGTAAAAGGCGCATTTACAGGCGCACTTACAGATAAGGAAGGGCATTTTGAACTTGCCAATGGCGGTACCTTGTTTTTAGATGAAGTTGCAAATCTTACTTACGAAATACAGGCGTCGTTGCTGCGTGTAATACAGGAGAGGAAATTTAAAAGAGTTGGTGGCAACAAAGAAATGCCCGTAGATGTGCGCATTATTGTAGCGTCAAACGAAAACCTGCAGGAAGCTTACCGCAAAGGAAAATTTAGAGAAGATCTTTACCACAGGTTCAATGAATTCTCCATTAACCTGCCACCATTGCGTGACCGTAAAAAAGATATCCCACTTTTTGCAGATTTCTTTTTAGAAAAAGCAAAGGCAGAATTGAACAGAGACATTGAAGGTTTTGATGATGATGTAATGCAAATGTTTATACATTACTCTTGGCCGGGTAATTTAAGAGAGTTTAGAAATGTTGTCCGCAGATCAGTTTTGCTGACACAGTCAGGTAAAGTAAATGCAAAAACATTGCCGTGGGAAATTACAAACACCGATTCTTCACCGGCAGCATCGCCACCTGCATTTGCACACAGGCATGAAGATGAGATGCACGCCGCTGCCGGCAGCAATGCAACAGCACCGCCAAAGCAAGTGTACGATCTTAAAGATGCAGCATCCAAGGCAGAATACGAGGCCATTATGAATGTATTGAAGCAGGTAAATTTTAATAAAACAAAAGCAGCAGAAATTTTAAAGATTGATAGAAAAACGCTGTACAATAAAATAAAAGGATTCGAAGAAATAAACGGCTAGTTCCTTTTTTGGATGTATAATAAAAATGATGCTGTCTCATAACTACGAGATAGCCTCTTTTTATTCGGATACCTGATGGAGAAAATTTTCGTACAGGCGATTGTGAGACCTTTGATTTTACTTTTGAGACAGCCTCATTTTTATTTATTCGTAAATCGAATGTTTACATTTTTTCGTCTCTTTTTTTATCGGCTTCTTCCTTGCTCTCCTGCCCGGTTACAATGGTGCCTATTTTATTCATTAACGATGATACGGGTCCCTCCATTTTATTGGTCCTATCATCAAGCGTTGTATCTTCTAACAAAATTCCTATCTTAAGTTCGCCTGGCAGGTAAGGCAGAAAAAAATCTCTTTGAGTGCCCATAATATCTCTTATAGACGAACGTCGGTCCTGCTCTGTCGCTGTATTTTTTAAAATTTTAACAGCCTCAGCAGCCACTGCATTAAAATGTGTTTGCACAGCTTCTTTACTATTATCAGTATATAAAGCAAGTCTTTCTTTTACCTCTGGGGCATTGTTTGCAAAAAATAATTGAAGCCAGTCCGGCGATGAATTATTTCCTGTTAAAAAATCAAGCCCTTCTTCAGATCTTACACAATCGTATAAACCTGCAACAGCAGCAGGGGCAATTGCCTGTGCCAGGCGGTGTTCTTTTTCTTTATCTGTGTTTATTACTACCGTCTGTGTATTGGGGTCTACCTTCTTGAGTGGAGGCAGCCCAAGATTTTTTATTAATTCATCTAAGATATTGATTGCCATAAAACAGTTTTTGGGTGAATATTGAATAAGTAAGTTATCAACAAAATCATGCCACAATAAATGGTATAAAATTGGCAGCATGTACTGTTCTATCAAATAAATAAGCAACTAAAATTTACTATATGACTAATTCAAACTATTTAACTACCCTTAGTTCTGTAATGGAAAAACTGCGTTTAAAAAAGCAGGACAAAGAATTCATCATGACTAAAAAAGGTTTTGGTACAGAGGCAAAAACATACCGGCCAGATGAGCTGGTTATAATAAAAACGTTTCGTTTTGAAGGAGATTCTGATCCTTCTGACAATTCAATATTATATCTTATAGAAGCCAACGATGGCAGTATTGGCTATACGCTGGATGCATATGGCGTTTACAGCAACCACGAGGGTGATGGATATGATGACTTTATAAGAAAAATACCCGTAATGGAAAGAACGGAGCAACAAATTTTTGGAGAAGATAAAACAGATTAATAAACCATCATTCAATCAATAGAAAGGCCCTGCATATTATGTGGGGTTTTTTGCTGCCATCATTTTAACTTAATGTTCTAATGTCCCCGTTAAGAAGCCCCTCAAAATATGAGGGCACTTAAAAAGAGTCAATAAAAAAGGCTTATGAATTTTCATATTCACAAGCCTTTTTCTCTTCAATATTCTGATTCTTAAAATACTATTTCTCAAATATGAAATTCAGAAAGGGTTTATTGCATGTTTTCAAACTGTTTTCAATTAGGTGAAATTTTACCGGGACTTTTTCAGTGCCCTCCAAAATATGCGGAGCTTCTATAACATTGTCCTTCCCAGGGTGCAGGATAGGAGGCGCCTTTATCTTACCAATTTTAATTCATTGATAATATTTTTTGCACCGCCTAGTTTATCTATACACCACAATACGTAACGCACGTCTACACAAATGGTACGATTAAGGTCTTTGTCAAAAGCAATTT
>JBBRPX010000099.1:0-12353 GCA_038227505.1 Chitinophagales bacterium | reverse complement strand
CAATTATAATACCAAACCGTTTGTTAAATATAATAAACCTAATTTTCATAATTTCTGTTATAAGTATAATTTTATAATATTTAAATTGTTAACATTAAAATGCCTCTTTTGTACAAACATATTCAGTTATTTAGTTGAATAGTTTTTGACTTGGTGTCTTTATTAGTTGCCAACTTTATTTCATTCGTCGATAAATTTTAAACGTTCTTTTAATAAAATTAATTTTATATCTCCTATGTTTAAGGTAACCGATTCCTTAAAATGAAGTGCCCATTGATAGCAAGTACATAATAATATGTAATCTTGCCTTTGAGGCAAAAAAGTTAGTTTTTGCGTGAGGATGGTAAGATCAACGGCTAGCTCATTTTATAAAAACCCCTCTAGAAACCGTGTTCCTTTTAATAAATAACTCACTGATTCTCCCAAGGTGAATCATTAGGCATCTTCAATACCTTCAAAATTAACTTAATTGATTTCACATTTCTATTTTCTTAATAGCATTGTATATTAGTTACTTTTTGGGGAAGTTTTATCTACCATTAACCGTTACTTTCTCCTATATTTTATTTAGAAAACTCTAAGAATTGCTTTCGACTAAGTTTTACGCAATTCAACATTTACCCACTATCAGTTGCACCTTCTTTACTCTCGTATTACCACTATTAAACTTTCGTGCAATTCGTCTTTAATCCAATCACAAAAAAGATAGATGTGCCTACATACAATCATCCACTTGTATGATATGCGTCATCCTTTACAAATAAAAGCCCATTTACTTTTGTTTAAAATTAAATAATATGATAGGAAAACTAGATACCAACCAAATTAACAACATGCTTTGCAGCCAGTCAATAGGGAGGCTTGCTTGCACTGATGGCGAGCAGCCGTATATTGTTCCGATATCATTTACTTACGACGGTGTTTATATTTATGGACAAACCAACATGGGTAAAAAATTGAAAATTATAAGAAAAAACCCTTCAGTATGTTTTGAAGTTGACCATATGATGGACATGCGCAATTGGCAAAGTGTAGTTATTTACGGGGAGTTTGAAGAGTTAAAAAACAAAGATGCAGATATGGGTAGAGAAATTCTTTTTAATAAAGAATTTTCATTGCTTACAAGTATCACTATACATGCACATGAGCACGAAGTAACCACTGTTTTAATGGATGAAGTGCGTCTGAAGGAAATACTCTTTAGAATTAAGATAAAAAAAGTAAGCGGCCGTTACCAAAACGAACTATAGCAATTTCTTTTTTCACTTTCCATCAAAATATAAGACTGATACAAATTAGTAATTGGTGTGATGTACGTCATACAATACACAACGGCTTGCATTCATCTTTGTATCTGAAAACGTTCTTTGCAGAAAAGCTTTTTTTCTACAAAATACCATCACCCAAAAGTAATCTTACATATGACGATTTTAAAAAAGTTTACAACAACATTACTTGTATTACTTATTACAACAGTAGCACATGCGCAGGGCAACGATAATATTATTGCGGCAAATGAAAACTCTTTTGGGCTTTGGATAATGGCTTTGCTCATAATTATACCGCTATTGCTGGTTATTGGTAAGTTATATTACGATTTTAAACAGCAGGTAAATGAAAACCAGGCTTGGAAAAAAGAAGCTACTTCCTTAAAATTTACACAATACCTAAAAAACTTTGACAGAAAGCAAATACATGAATTTGTACAGCTAAAAAGTAAAAAGAAATGCTGCGGAAATTGCAAAGAGGATGGTGACTGCGGCAAAATAAAAACAGCGGTTATACTTGCAATATTATTTTTAAATAGCAAAACTATTTTTGCCCAAGCTGCTACAGACAAAAAATTGATGAGCCAACCCGGCATCATTATTACCATTGTTATTATATTGATACCTATTTTGCTGGCGGTTGTATTTGCACTTTCCAAAGCCAACAATGCGGTAAAAAATTATGCCAATACCAATAAGAAAAAAGAAGCCCGTGAGTTTGCAGAATATCTTACAAAAATGCATGATCACAGCATAGAAGATGAGCTCATTGAAAAAGACAGCCTGCCAGAATATAAACTAACACACAATGAACTTGCAGGTACAGAAAAAGCACAAGACAGCAAAGGCTTATTTAGCAATGTAAGTGACAAACATGAAACACATTTTACCGCAACTAAAAGAAAAGCTTCCATACGCCCGACCTTGCCACCCGACATTACCAAACTCATTTTATGGTACATTGGTTGCGCAGCATTTTGGCTCGTACTTGGTACGGGTATTGGTGAATACCTGGGTATAAAATTTGTAGCGCCAGATGCTGATCATATTAGCTGGTTAAGCTTTGGAAGATTAAGACCTGTACATACAAATATAGTTTTTTGGGGCTGGGCTTCCCTTGGCATGATAGGGCTTGGCTATTATGTAGTACCCACAGTAAGCAACACAAAAATATTTAGCATAAAACTCGGCTGGATTGGTCTTATCTGTACAAATATAATGGTGATTGCAGGCTCTCTTTCGCTAATGGCAGGCATTAGTAATGGCGGTGGCGAGTTTAGAGAATACACTTGGCCGGTGATGGCATTTTTTGCAGTCGCTCTTATTCTTACATTGATTAATTTCTTTATGACTGTTGCAAAACGTACTACAAAAGAAATTTACATCTCTAACTGGTTTATTATCTCTGCAATAATTTTTACAATCATTGTTGCATTAACTGCCTACTTACCTTTCTGGCAAAATGGAATTGGCGAAACAATTGTGCAGGGCTATTTTATGCACTCAGGTGTTGGTATGTGGTTTACTTTGTATACCGTGGGGTTGCTATATTATTTTATTCCGCAACAAATAAACAAACCTATTTATGCTTACAGCCTTGGAATACTTGCTTTTTGGACACAAATTATTTTTTACACCATCATTGGTACCCATCATTTTATTTTTAGTGCTATACCATGGTGGTTGCAAACGGTAGCCATTGTAGGCAGTATGGGTATGATTATACCTGTGGTAGCTGCCACAATAAATTTTACCATGACCTTTAAAGGCCACTGGAACAAAATTAACAACAGCTACACGTTGCCATTTTTTTTGGTAGCGGTTGTTTATTATTTTCTTGTCTCTATGCAGGGTACTGTAGAAGCTTTTAAATTTACAAACCTGCTTTGGCATTTTACAGACTTCACTGTAGCCCATGCCCATGCAGGGTTCTACGGCATCATAACTTTTACAATATGGGGTGGCGTGTATGCCATTGTTCCCCGGCTTACAGGTAAAGAACCGATGCAACACCTGGTTGGTGCACATTTCTGGTTAGCTTTTATAGGGTTGATTTTTTACGTAGTGCCATTATCAATTGGTGCTACTTATAGAGGCCTTATGTGGATGGATAGCAAACCATTTATTGACAGTGTAGTCATCATGTTTCAGTTCTGGGTATGGCGTGCTGTTGGTGGTAGTTTAATGTTTATATCACACATTGTTTTTGCATACAATTTATATAAAATGGTTACAAAAGAAATAGAGCCCATAGATGTAAAGAACGAAGCATTTAATCAATTAAAATTAGCACAGGAACAAGTTGCAGTACCATTAGTTTAACAAACAAATATTTTACAAACATGAATGTGTTCAACGATCATAAAAAACTATTTTCTATTGCGGGGTTAATGTTTTTAGCACTCACCTACGTTACCGTTATTATGCCTGCATTGCAAAACCAAAAAAACAATGCACCATTGCCCGGCTCTGTACCCCTAAGTGGCGATGCACTTGCAGGAAAGAATGTGTACGTGGCAGAGGGTTGTGTTGGTTGCCATTCTCAGCAGGTACGCAATATAGAAATGGATAAGGTGTTTGGTTCACGCCCCGGCATAGCTTCTGACTATGCAAACCTAAAACGCATGAACGTGTGGCAAAATACCGCAACCGTAATGGGTACAGAAAGAACAGGACCAGATCTTACAAATGTTGCAGAAAGACAGTCCAGCAAAGACTGGCATTTGATGCACCTGTTTAACCCACGGTCGGTAACGCCACAGTCCATTATGCCATCGTACGAATGGCTTTTCGAAATAAAAGATTCGGCTCTTAAAACAGATGTGGTGGTAAATGTGCCAAAAATATTTTTAAATGGCAGAGTAGGTGTGGTTGTTGCCAAAAAAGAAGCAATGCAATTGTTTGCCTACATTCTTACACTAAAACAAACACCGTTGCCAGATGCAATTAAGCCCATGCAGTTTTTATACAAAAAAGAAACCCAACAGGTAGCGGCGGATGGTGCTGTAGCCGCAGGTGTAGATGGCAAAGCGCTTTACACTGCTAATTGCCAAAGTTGCCACCAGCCAACAGGCGAAGGGCTTAAAGGTGCATTCCCTCCGTTAAAAGGAAGCCCGGTTGTAAATGGAACAGATTTGGAATTGTATGTAGATATTATTATGAATGGATACGATGCAAGAGCAGAATATGGTGTAATGGCTGCAGTAGGTACCAACATGAGTTTTACAGAAAATGATGTAGCAGCAATCATTAATTATGAAAGAACCAGCTGGGGTAATACAGGCAAAACGGTAACGCCTGCAGAAATAAAAAAAATAATGGATTTTGTAAAAATAAAAGCATCTGCTAAATAATTTAATTATGAAAAAAATATTAATTGCATCATTCCTAATAGCCGCAGGGCTTTTTGCAAAGGCTTGCCCAGTATGCGAAAGAGCAAAAGCCAAAACCCTATTTGGCAATATCACACATGGTGCTGGCCCAACAAGCAATTGGGATTATGTAGCAGTATGGATTACGGTAATTGCAGTGATCCTTACACTTATATTTTCCATAAAATACCTTTTAAAGCCCAATGAAAAAAACAGCGACCATATTAAGAACAGCATTTTAAATTTTGAGTAATCATGACTACACAAAGCAAAGTTTTAATTTTTTTAGATGACGAAATAAAGCCTTACGGTGAATACCTTGTGCCGATAAATTTTGAACTGGATACAAAGAAATTAGTAGATGGAGATCATGTTCTAAAAATCGTAAGCAAAGATCCACTTGGTAAAGAGGGCATGAGAAAAATACCTTTTGTTGTACGCAATGGTCCGTCAATAGCAGTAGAGGGCTTAAATGAACATGATGTAGTTGATGGCGTATTACCCATCCTAATTAATGCATACGGCAAAGGAGACCAAAAAATATTTTTAATTGAAGGAAGTGAAACACCAAGGTCTATTCCTGCCTGGGTATGGGCGATCGTTATTGGCTTTGCCGGCTGGGCCATTTATTACGCCGTTATTTCTATGAATATGAGTTTGTAAAAAATATAAAATTATACATACATGAAAGACACAACAGCACATCTACACCTGCTTTGCCAGGACTGGACAAGAACCTTACAATTTTATAAAACTGAAATACCTTATTTTAAAAAAAGACTGGTAGAAATCTCGTCAAAGAACACAGGTGAAGATATACGCAAAGAAATAGAGCATTTTGAAAATGAATTTATTGTTTTAAATGAAGATCTAGACCAATTGCAGCATAATGTAAATCTTCAACAGGATACCGCAATGAAATCTGCATCAGAAAAGCCATTGTTTATAAATGTTAGAATGGTAAAAGTAGATGATAACCTAGACGAGATGATTGAATCTTTTGAAATAGAATTTGCAAAAAATAAAAAACAGTTTTATCGTTTTTTATCGAACACTATGTAGTAACTACAAAAGAGTATTTTGAGATTTGCCTGTTTCTTATTCCGATGTAAAAAAAACAATGATTATAAAAGATGTTTTAAATGAACTGGAAATAAAAGAACACCCTGTTGCAAAAGCATTGTATAAGAAAGAAGGTTTTAAAGTGCTTGTGCTTGCTTTTAAAAAAGATATGATTCTAAAAGAACACAAGGCGAATGTACCAACCAAGCTTGTTGTAATAATGGGTGAAGTAATGTATAAAAGTGAAACAACAAGACAATGTTTAAACTGCTACGATGAGTTTGAAATACCTGTAAACGAAACGCATGCAGTAGTAGCAAGAGAAGATTCACTTTGCATGCTCATTCAGGGTTAACTTAAGTAGTTGTTGCATACCATCCATTATAATTTTTATTGACAACAATCATTGTTTGTACCAATCTTAATTACCATTTTCGGCAGTAGATAAAAATATCTTTACACTTATAGGTTGGTAATGTCTGTGAAATTTAGATAGTAAAATGTATGCAATGATGATTGATTTAAAACTAAAGCAAATTCAGCACGAAGTGGAGACGTGGAGGCGGATGCTTTTGTATATGCAGGACGAAAACATTCATTTAAAAAACCGATTATCTGAAGTACTGAAAGACAGGTTTGACAAAAAAATGCTAGAGGTGGTAGAAGTGTTTCAAAGTAAATTCATAATGCAGGATGATTTGGTGAACAGTTTAAAAAAAGAGGTTGCAGCCATTGAAGAAACATTGTACCCAAAAAAAAATTCCTCACCAAATATTCTACATCCTTCAGAAAAAAGTATTACTACTATCAGAAGTAATTTAGAAATCGCTGAAAAAACATTCGCAGTTTTAAAGGCAGACTTTAACCATTATCTATCAGAAAATATTAACGAAATATAAATGCAATCATAATGAAAAATTCGATGCTCATAACTTTTGCATTACTGGTTTTAATTTCCGGTTGTGCATCTTCTAAAATAACAAGTTCATGGAAACAGCCAACTGCAATTGCACAAAAAACTGTAAAGATTATGGTTATTGGTGTTATAAAAGAAAGCGATCGATCTATACAGGAGAATATGGAAAACCATCTGGTAGAAGATCTTGAAAAACTTGGTTATATGGCAGTATCATCTTTTAAAGAATACGGCCCAAACGGTTTTAAGAAAGGCGATACCGCCGCTGCTATTTTAAAATTAAAAAATAGCGGTGTAGATGCTGTACTCACCATTGTATTGCTGGATAAAGAAAAGGAAAGGCAGTACGTTTCGAATAATTATAGAAACCAATTTTATGGTTATAGATACGAAATGTACATGCGTGTTTTTGAACCTGGCTATTATGTTACCAACACCAGCTATTTCTGGGAAAGTAATTTTTACGATTTAAAATCTTCGCAACTTATTTACTCTGTACAAACAAAATCTTTTAACCCAGATGACGCAGCTGCGCTAGCACACGGGTACGGCAAAATGATTGTGAAGGATATGGTAAAGCAAAAAGTTTTAAGTCAACAATAAAATAATAATTTATATAACTAATAATTTATATTATGAAAGTAAATATGGGTAAAACAGACAGAATTTTAAGAATGATATTAAGTATTATAATTGCCGGAGTTGGGTATTATTATAAAAGCTGGTGGGGCCTGGTAGCTATCATTCCATTACTCACATCGTTTGTAGGATTTTGTCCGCTATATCGTTTGTTAGGAATGAATACCTGCGCTAACAGTGTTACGGAAAAATAACAAAAGATGTAAGAACAGTACAAGGATTTCAAAATAATGCTAAAGCTAATTAAGCTATAAAAGCATCATGCAGTTGCGATATTATTTTTGATGAAGACTTTTACACAATGGATAAACTGCAACCACATATATTCTTAATGCCTGCTATTGCCCTCACACTGGTAATAATATTTTATATCATTCTATTAAATAGGTTACCTAATAAAACAGTTTTTCAGCAATTTGTTTTTATCACATTCTTACTTTCTTTTTTATTAAATTTCGCATGGGAAGTTATACACGGCCCTTTGTACACAGGTTTTAATTATAACATATCACATATTACTTTTTGCGGCTTAGCTTCTGTAGCAGATGCCATTATGGTCTTGCTGATTTATTTTTTCTTAGCTTTCATTTACAAAAATCCTTTGTGGATAAAGCACATCAATTTCCAACGAACTTTAACGCTTGTGCTCATTGGTGCATTAGGAGCTATATTATCTGAGATGAGACATTTATCAATTGGTACTTGGTCTTACACTTCATCTATGCCAACGCTTCCGTTCGTTCATGTGGGTGTTTCCCCTGTTCTTCAATTTATGATTTTACCTGGCTTCATTTTCTATTTAAGTTATTTGTTAAGCAAAAACAAGCTAAAACCGATAGTGTAAGTTTAAAAGTTTCTTTCGCTCTTCACTATTGTTAAATCATGTTATTTAATATTTGTGAGTGACAATTGTCACATTCTATCAAATATTAGTTTTTGATTTTTGTATTTATAAAATAATAATTATGAAAGACAATTATAAGAATGTTACAATGATAGACGTGAGAACTCCCGAAGAATATGCCGGTGAACATTTTCCAAATGCAATTAATATTCCGCTTGATGAAGTTCCACAAAGAATAAACGAATTTAAAGAGATGCACAAACCATTGGTATTGTATTGCAGAGCCGGTAACAGAAGTGGGATGGCTGTTTCTATATTAAAGCAACATGGCATTAGCGATGCCATAAATGCCGGTGGGCTGGATGATGTAAAACAAAATAATAAATGAAGCATGAAAACCATTTCAAATAACTGGTCAATCATGCGTGGGTTGCGTCTCATAATAGGAATTGCCATTTTTATACAAGCATATACTCAAAAAGATTTAATGCTAGGTTTACTTGCAGGCTTTTTATCGTTGACAGCAATTGCCAATATTGGCTGTTGTGGTTCTAAAGGATGTACAGTTAATCTTAAACAAAATAAGTAAGAAAATAAACTTGTTTATAAGGAACGAGATGAAAATAAATAAGCTGTATTTATTGGAGTCTTTATTGTGAGCAATAATATACTCTATCGTTTTGAAATACTTTTAACAGAGCGAACCGATACACAATTAACTGAATGGCAATATAAATATATTTGACAAGTGCGAAGTAGCTAAAGAATTCGATATAAGAAGTATTAATCGTTAAATTTAAATATGAATACATCACAACACTGGGATGACGTTTACAGCACAAAAGCCGCAGAGGAAGTAAGCTGGTTTCAAGCCTATCCAAAAACTTCAATGGAATTTGTTGAATTATTTAATTTGCCAATTACTGCAAATATCATCGACATTGGTGGTGGCGACAGTCTATTTGTAGATGCCCTAATTGAAAAAGGTTACAGCAATATTTATGTGCTCGATATTTCAACGAAAGCAATTGAAAGAGCGAAAGAAAGACTAGGCACTAAAGCCAATAAAGTGAATTGGATTGTTAGTGATATAACACAATTTGAACCACCGATACAATTTGATTTTTGGCACGATAGGGCAGCATTTCATTTCCTTACAACCGAAGAGAAGATTTACAAATATGTTTCCATTGCTGAAGATGCAATTAAAAAAGATGGCTACTTAGTACTCGGCACATTTTCAGAGAATGGCCCCAAAAAATGCAGTGGTTTAGATATAAAACAATATTCAGAACCGTCCATGTCTGCAAGGTTTGAAGTTGCCTTTGATAGAATTAAATGCATAGAAGAAGAACATACAACACCGAATAATACAACCCAACATTTTTTATTTTGCAGTTTTAAAAAGAAGTGATGTTACTAACATAAGCTACCCTACTTTCTTGCTTACGAGTGAGCCTAATTATTTAAAACTTACTTCTCCTTCAGCATAGCTTTAATGTACAAAGCATCAAGCCAACTTCCCACCCATTTCCATACCAGCATTTTTACCAACTATCAATTATTACAATTTGTAAATTTCTTGTTAGTATTATTATTTGAAAATTGATTGATAGCACACCAATCCTTGTTACTTCTTAACATGATTGGTGTCATTATTTAAATAATAAATTCATTTGAACTTTAAGGAAATTATAAACATGCCCAAGAAAAATTATTAAGAGATAAAGCTGACAGCATAACTAAAAATTTTACCCGTGAAAAATAGATATTATCTGTCATACTGAATACATAAAAGCTTAAAATCTAAATAAAACCAATCAGATTAAATGAAAATATCTCAACTGAAATTACTTTTACTTCTTGTATTCATCATTTCCTGTAAACAAAATAGCGGGCAAAACAGTCACTTACAGAAAGATGATGCCGCTGCTGCTAACAGTGTTGCAGGTAATTTCAGCAACCAGCAAAAAATAAAATTTGATTCGGTAAAACTTACAGATTTTTTAGTAAAATATCCGCAATTAATTTCTTTTAAAAAGGAGTTGGATTCTTTTTATTTCAACAGGCAATATGCTTATGCCTGGTTTGATGATAAAGGATTGATAGAGCAAGCTGCTCACTTGTACAACCATACTCAAAATATGACTAGTGAAGGCTTAACAAATAAATTACTTTATCAAACTGAATTTGCTTTGATGATGGGTACTGATTATGCAGACAGCATCGATGTGAATACCGAGATAATGTTGACTGCCCAATATTTTTTTTATGCAAAAAATGTATGGGCCGGTTTAAGTGAAAAAGAAATACAAAACAATAATTGGTATATCCCCCGAAAAAAAATATCAAATGCCGTTCTGCTTGATTCATTGCTTAAGGGGAAAGACGTATTAAACAGTCCACCTGTTTACAGGCAGTATTCATTATTGAAAAATCAATTAAAAAAGTATGAGGTTATTAAGCAAGCCGGTGGCTTCGTTAATCTTGATGATGTGAAAAAGAATCTTAAAAAAGGAGACTCATCTGTAATGATTACTGCCATAAAAAAATGGCTTTTTATTTCGGGAGATTTGGCTGTTAGCGATACCAATATATTATTTGATGATAACCTTGAGGCATCTGTTAAAAAAATACAGCAACGTTTTGGGTTAACAATTGATGGAGTTATTGGCAAGGCACTGGTAAAGGAATTGAATGTGCCGATCGAAACGAGAATGCAGCAAATAATGGTAAATATGGAACGAAGCAGATGGGTACCTGTAAGTGTTGCAACAGATTATCTGGTAGTAAACATTCCTGAATTTAAACTTCATGCATACCAAAAGGACAGTCTTTTATGGAGTATGGATGCGGTGGTAGGAAAACCTGTACACAACACGGTAATTTTTTCAGGCAAAATAAAATATGTTGTATTTAGTCCTTATTGGAATGTGCCACCGAGCATATTAAAAAATGAAATTTTACCGGGCATACGTCGCAATAAAAATTATTTAGCAAACCACCACATGGAGTGGAGCAATGGGCAGGTAAGGCAAAGATCCGGGCCTGATAATGCACTTGGTTATGTTAAATTTTTATTCCCAAACAGTTATAATATTTACCTGCATGATACACCTTCTAAATCTTTGTTTAGCAAAAATAGCCGGGCTTTTAGCCATGGATGCATCCGCCTCTCAGATGCAGAAAAACTTGCAAACTATTTATTAAAAAATGATACTGCCTGGTCACCTGATAAAATTTACACAGCTATGCATCTAGGCAAAGAGGAATTTGTAACATTAAAAAAATCAGAGACCGTTTTCATCGTTTATTTCACCGCATGGGTAGACGCTGAAGGACAATTAAATTTTAGAAAAGATTTATATAACAGGGATACACGTTTGGCAGCAATGCTTTTTGAAAATTAAAAATATTAATGCTATATAAAAGTAAAGTGAAATGATATGACAAGGTTCTGTACAAATATTTTATTACTAACTATCCTAATGCAATCATGCAAAAGTAAACAGGAAAAAATATTGCCGTTGCAAGAGGCTATAACGGAATCTGTATATGCTTCGGGCATTGTTAAAAGCACTAATCAGTACAATGTTTTTTCAACTGCTAATGGATTAGTTGCAGAAATATTAGTGAAGGAGGGAGAGGAAGTAAAAAAAGGTGATGCAATCATAAAACTGGTAAATACCAATGCAAATTTAAATACGGAAAATGCTGCATTAGCTGCAGATTATAATGCTGTAAATGCCAATGCAGAAAAACTAAATAAAATACAAATCAATATAAATTTTGCCAAAGAAAAAACGGATGCAGATAAATTGTTACAGGCCCGTCAGCAAAATTTATGGAATAAGGGTATTGGTACAAAAAATGATTTAAAACAACGCCAACTTAGTTATAAAAGTTCTGTAACAGCTTATGAAGCTGCAAAACTTCGCTATGCGCAATTAAAAAAACAAATCAGTTTTCAGGGCAGCCAGGCGCAGCATAACCTGGAAATAGCCTCCACCATAAAAAACGATTATACTGTAAAAAGCAATGTAGATGGAAGGGTGTACAACATCACAATGAAACAAGGTGAAATGGTCAATACCCTTACACCGGTGGCAGTTATTGGCAATGCCGGTGTTTTTATGATCGAATTGCAGGTAGACGAATACGACATAAACAGGATAAAACTTAAACAAAATATTTTATTGAGTATGGATAGTTACAAAGGGCAAATTTTTGAAGCTGTGGTAACTAAAATTGAT
>JBBRPX010000098.1:0-12370 GCA_038227505.1 Chitinophagales bacterium | reverse complement strand
TCGCAAAAAAAACGACCGACAAAAAAGAAAGTATCAATTTTTTCATATTACTAAAGTTATTGTGCAAAGTTATTTGCAATGCTATAAATACGATGTTAAATATAAAGCCTTACAGCTTAAGTTAACAAGCCATTCAACCTTTTAAGCAGGCACCTGCACATTTATTTTAAGCAACTCAGCAAACACTGTTCTGCCATCAGTATTACCTAAAGCTTCGCTAGAGGCACGCTCAGGGTGAGGCATCATACCGAAAACATTACCCTTAAGGTTTTTAATACCGGCTATGTTGTTGGTAGTTCCGTTGGGGTTGTGATCTTCATGTATAGTACCGTCACTATCGCAATAAGTATAAATAATTTGTTTGTTTTTTTCAAGGTCGTTCAACACATCAGCTGAGGCAAAATACCTTCCCTCGCCATGGGCAATTGGAATCATCAGCGGTTTGGCACCGGCATCATTTGGATTTTTGATAAATACATTTTTACAAATAAACTGTTGGTTTGCATTTGCAAGCAATACTCCAGGTAATAAGCCACTTTCGCATAAAATTTGAAAGCCGTTGCAAACCCCTAACACTTTTCCACCTTCGTTAGCAAAATTTATAACACTTTGCATCATTGGGCTGAAACGGGCAATTGCGCCACACCTTAAATAATCGCCGTAACTAAAACCCCCGGGTAAAACGATACAATCTTCTTTAGTAAAAACGCGGATATCACTGTCTTTATGCCAGAGGATTATTACTTCCTGCTGTAGATCGTTTTGCAGTGCATCTATCATATCTCTGTCGCAATTAGAGCCGGGGAACATTACTACGCCAAATTTCATTGATTGGTTTTTATTTAAGTGGCAAAAATAATGGTTTTTCACCGCAGAGAAAAGAGTTGAAAGAGTTTTCGCAGAGGTTTTACCGCAAGACATTTTTACCGCAGAGACGCCAAGTCGCAAATATTTTCTTCATTCAGATTGCTAAAGTCTTAGACAACCCATACTTAGGCACCGTTGCGTGAGGGATTGCAGCGGAAATCCTTTTTTTCGTCCTGCTTTGAGGCGAAAAAAAGATTGCAGCGAAAGCCCGACCATTTGCCGCCAAATTAATAATGGCTTTGCTAAAAAAAAGACTTAAAAGTTTTATAAACTGCGGCAAGTGGGCACGCCCAAAATTTTATTTACTAAAAAAACCTACAGCAATATAAACTGAAAACATTGACCAATACAGTATTTGCGGTAAAAGCTTTTTCTGTGGATAGAAAAATGTTGCTGCTATAATAGGGGCAACGGGTGCCGTAAGTAAAATCCAATAAGTAAAATTGAGCCCGGTATTTACAAATGGCACAAACACTGCTACAGTTAAATATAAAAAGAGCAACTGCCAGCTTTTGCGGGTTTGCACCACCTGCCTATTTATGTTTGCATTTATAAAAAAAATACCTGTTGCTGTAGCAAGTGTTACCAACATCAATGCTGCATACGCCCATCGATTACCAAAAAAATGCGGATAAGAAAGATGAAAACCCGGAAAATGAAAACTTGATTCATTGTTGGTTAAATACAAATAAGAAGCAAAGAAATAAACAGGTGTTACAATGCCAACCAAGCCCATTAGCCACTCCTGCAAACGAAAAGGCCTGGCAATGGTAATCCCCACCATAATAAGCAGCAAAAAAGTAAGCGACGGAAAATATATAAATGCCGCCAAACCTGCTACCAAACCAATATTAAAAATGGTTGCTTTAGGGCTGGGATTGTTGTAAAGCGTGCAGAGTTTACCCCATATCCATATTAAAAAAGTATTTACAATAAGCGGGGCAGATAGGCTAAACCATTCGCTAAACAGCGACGTTACCAATAAATAACTCATACCTGTTAGGTAATTGTTTTGCCTGTGCAACTTTAAATTTGATGTAATTTTATTGATACTTATTGCCTGAATAACAAGCAGACTAAAAGTAAAAATGTTATAAATAGAGGGAATCCCTTCTGCGACAGGTTGAAGCAGCTGCAGAATATTTTTATAAAAAATACCATCCATAACCTGTAACTGCGGGGCACTATGGTGCAAAAACATGGGTAATTTTAAAAGGATAGCGTACCCAAATAAAATTGCATTGCCTGATGGGTTATTGGCTTTAAAAATGCCTGTCACAATATTTTTTTATTTGCTTTGAAGTGCAAACTTAAAAATCAATTTTTGCAAATGCAATATTGTTTCTAATAATGCACGGTACAATCATTTGCCTTGCACCGGTTTGGCGAGATAACCTTGGCATAAAATTATAACCTGCTTCCCGCCCTTTTAAAGTTGGGTTACGCACAATTGAACCGTTAGGCTGCAGCGCATAACTACTTAATATTTGCCTGTTGTTATCTTTCTGTAAAAATAGAAAATAGATCTCTCCACCTGCATTCATGTTTATAAATGAAAGAAAATTATCATTTTCAATATCACTCGTAGTTTTATTGATAACACTGTTCCACTGCAATTTGAGATCAGCAGAAAAACTAAAGTTTATAACATCATTATAATTGTAAATTATATCTCTGCCATTACCATCATTAAAGGGCCTGTAATAGCCATAATAACCTCTGTTATATAAATAATAATCAGAATAAGAATTGTAATAACGATTATCGAAACTATTGTATCTGTCGTTAAAGCTGGAGCTGTAACGCCGCTGTTTATAATATTCTTCGGTTAACACAATAAAACCACCATCTTTCTTTAAAATAACATTTCTAATATTTAAATTATCGTAGGCAGTGCGCCAATCAGGTTTACCAGACAATTTAGCCCTTAATGAATCGTCAAAAATATTAATGGCTTGTTTGGTGATGTTAAAAGAATCTCTGCTAATAACTGCTGAAAGCAATCCATCAATATTACCCGCATTTTTTTTGTAGGAAAAAGTTGTGACAATGTAATTTTTATTGCGGTTATCAATTTTTATTAGCGGACTTTGTATGAGTTGTTTGTTTAAGGGAATGTTAAGCGTGGTAAGATTATCGTATTTCAATTTCTTAAAATTAACTTCCAGTGTGTTTATATATTCTTCCCGTGCGTTTTGTTTTACTTTAGGAAAAAGTATTGTGCCTTCATTATCTATTTGCAGGTCGCCAAAATCTTCCCTATTATCATTATAATTTATTATTCTTTTACTACTATCAAGTAAAACAAAATTGTCGTTATACACTTTGGTAATTTGTGTGTACTCATTGTTTCTTGTATGTGTTTTGTACAATAAAAGCTTGGTTTTATCTTCACTCCAGGTAAAATAATAATTTACTTTGCTGGAGAAAAAACTCTGCCTTGTGGTATCAAGGTCGTACACAGAACCAACCAATTTACCTTCTCCATTCATTTTAGCAGCTTTGCAGTAAATGGTATTTCCTTTTTCGTATTGCCATACCATTAAAAAATTATTTGGATAGGTAACGAAATCTATATTATAAGTTCTGTCAGAAATAAAGTCCAATTTAATATTTTCTTTAATTGCCATGTTGTTATCGTAGATGGTAAGCGCCTGGCGTTTATTAAGATTTTTATAAACCAAAAAATTATCGGAGAAATTACCGAGTATTTCAAAATTCATATTACGTGAATCTGCCTTTTCAACTTCAGAATAGGTAATGTTTTGGGCAAAACCATTTGTAATAAATAAAACGGAAATACTTATGAGCAGCAAGAAACGATTCATACAAAAAAATATTTCTATAAAATTACGAATTTAAAAAGCCTTTATCATGTAATTGTAAAAACAAATTTGGGTACAAATTTGTTAAATAACTTTGTAACAAATTAAAAAATAATGCGGACTATACTTATAACAGGCGGTACAGGACTTGTAGGAAAAGCGCTCACCAAGCGGCTTGTAGAGAAAAATTATGAAGTAATTATTCTTACAAGAAGTTTAAAAGATGTTGCAACACAAAAAAATGTAACGTATGCATTATGGAATGTAAAAGAAAAGCAAATCGATTTAAACGCATTGAAAAAAGCTGATGCAATTATACACCTGGCTGGGGCAGGTGTAATGGACAAAAAATGGACAGAAGAATATAAACAGGAGATTAGAGACAGCCGAGTAAATAGCAGTGCATTATTAATAAATTCTTTAAAGAATAATGAACATAAGGTTGAGGTGATTGTAAGTGCATCTGCAATTGGATGGTATGGAGAAGATAAAAAAGCAGCACATTTCTTTGTTGAAAATGAACCTGCAGATGCAGCTTTTCTTGGAGAGGTTTGCAAAGAATGGGAAGAAAGTATTGAGCCTGCAAACACAATGGGAATAAGGGTAGTTAAATTAAGAACAGGAATTGTATTGAGCAACGCAGGTGGTGCTTATCCCGAATTTAAAGCCTCGTTAAAATTTGGAGTAGCCTCCATTTTAGGATCGGGTAAACAAATCATAAGCTGGATACATATCGAGGACCTTTGCAGAGAATATATTTTTGCCCTTGAAAACGATGCAATGCAAGGCAGTTACAATGCAGTAGCGCCAACCCCAATTAGCAACAAAAAAATTACATTAGCTATTGCAGAAAACTTAAAAGGTAGGTTTTACATACCAGTACATGTACCGCAGTTTGTTCTTAATGTAATGCTAGGCAAACGAAGTGTGGAGATTTTAAAAAGTGCGACAGTAAGTACTGATAAAATAAAGAATGCAGGATTTACATTTTTATATCCAACAGCAGAGGTCGCCATTGCAGCAATTGAAAAGGAATAATGTGTGTCTTTTTATATAGCTCTAATAATTTATTACAAATCTGCCTGAATATATTTTTTTCTACTCCACCATACAAAGAGTAAAAGGTAGGAAACTGCCAGGCATATAACTATCCAAAAATAGTCTGTAGGTAAAATGTTTCTTGTAAATGATTTTAGTGGGTTATCAGGAAAAGTAAGCAACCCATCTGCTGAATTCATTGGCAGATAATCTCCCATACTTCCCATATCTGTGCCGTTATAAGCTTTCCACTTCAAGCTTAATATATCCAGCATTTGAGATAGGAAATTTTCTGCACCCAGATAAATAAAATAGAGACCAATGGCAAAACCTGTTTTCTTAACTAATACGGCGACGAGCACTGCAAACATATTATAGGTAAGTGCTTTTAAAAAGAAAAAGCCAACATGTGAAAATTGGTTAAGCGAAAAATCTGACCCGGAAAGCAACCCAAAACCGGTTGCAGTTAACATGACCAATACGGTGCTAAAAACTGCTATTAAAAAAGCCATCATAATTTTTACAGAAATAAATTCGCTCCTGCTCCACCCATCAATTACGTTTTGCCTGTTGGTACGAAAGGTATATTCATTTGTAATTAAAATAATAATGAGCATGGCCGGCAATATGAGTAAATAGCCTGTGGCATAGCTGGTAGATTGCCATGTGTTGCTGAAATCGTAGGGATTAAAAAGCGCAAGCATTTTACCGCCGCCGGCTTTAGCGAGAACGTTTTTATTGATAGCAAACACTGCATAATTTACCAACACTACCCCAATCGCAAAAAATATTGAGAGCAACTTAAAGGCTGTATAATTTTTTATTTTGAGCCATTCAATTTTTAAAAGCTTGTCCATATAATAAATTATTAAAAGTGTTAGTTGGTAAGTTCCAGAAATTTAGATTCGAAATTGCTTTTCTTTAATTGCAGATGAGACAAAACGATTCCATTGTTGAAACAGTATTGATTTATTTCTTCCAAGTTTGCGGTGCCTGATTCGTAAGAGAGTTCAAGAATGCCGCCTACCTCATCTAACCTTTTATAATTACTTAACCCAACAAGAGCATGGCGGAGTTTTTCTTTATCGCTTGCAGCAAGTTGAACGATGTCATTTTCCTGAAACACATCTTTCACTGTACCTGATGCAAGCAGGTTACCCTGTTTTAAAATGGCAACATGGGTACATACTTTTTCTACCTCATCGAGCAGGTGGCTTGCCATTATAATTGTTTTGCCTTTGGCTGAAAGTTCTTTTATTAATGTTCTGATTTCTGCAATACCTACAGGATCTAAACCATTTGTTGGCTCGTCAAACACGAGTACATCAGGATTCCCAAGCAAAGCTGCTCCAATGGCGAGGCGCTGCTTCATACCCAGCGAAAATGTACTAAAGGCAGAATCTTTTCTTTTATAAAGATCAACGGTGTGCAAAATATTTTCAATATCCTCTTCGCCGTGCCCTTTGATAGCTGCAGAAATTTTTAAGTTTCGTACAGCAGATAAGTAATGGTAAAAATTGGGCGTTTCCAACAATGTGCCGATTTTTTTTCTATGCGCATCGGTAGCTACCTCGTCAAATAATTTGTAGCTGCCTGAAGTAGCTTTTAATACATTCATGATGATGCCCAACAAAGTAGTTTTACCGCTGCCATTGGGGCCGAGAATACCAAATACACAGCCCTTAGGGACAGAAAAACTTACGCCCTTTAGCGCATTTATTTTTCCGTAATTTTTAAATACGTTTTCAACAGTTAAAATTGCCATGCATTAAAATTTGTTTTCCAAAGGAAAGGAAATGTTGAGGTACTATAAAAAGTAATTATTTAAACGGTAAGTTTTTATGGAAATCAATAATGGTACAAACAAATCCTATAGAAAAAGTTGATAAAAAAACTACTGCCCACCCTAGCCAGGATGGGCAGTAGTAGCTACCGCAATAACTACGATTTAATTTGAGTACTGTAACTGCGGTACTACTACAGACAGCCTGATACAAATGTTGAGAAATGTACAGGTGCTCATGCTCCTTTTCTCATAAAAAAACCACACGGCCGTTGGTCACCCCGGCATTGGAGGGGAATCAGGATTATTTCACATATTTTTTTAACCACTCATTTTGCTCCCACAACATGTGCAACAAATTTTCTTTACCCCTGTAACCATGTGCTTCGTATGGCAGGTAAACAAAACGAACGGTACCGCCATTGCCTTTTATTGCAGCATACAAACGCTCGCTGTTGATAGGAAAAGTTCCCTGGTTATCATCCATTTCGCCATGTATTAAAAGAATCGGTGTTTTTATTTTGTCTGCATAGTTAAAAGGACTCATGGTACTATATAATTCAGGTGCTTCCCAAAAAGTTCTGTCTTCTGCCTGAAAGCCAAAAGGTGTAAGTGTTCTGTTATAAGCACCACTACGGGCAATACCTGCTTTAAAAAGATTGGTATGTGCCAACAAATTTGCAGTCATAAAAGCGCCATAACTGTGCCCACCGACTGCCACACGTTTTCTATCCGCCACACCCATATTGCTTAGATTATTTATGGCAGCTTCTGCATTTAAGCGCAGCTGGTCTAAAAAATTATCATTTGGCTTTTTTGATGGATCTGTACTAACGATCGGCATTTCGGCATTATCTAACACAGCAAAACCCTGGGTTACATAAAATATTGGACTTCCCCAGTTAATGGTTGTAAATCTATCTTTACTACCGCGAATTTGGGCAGCATCAGCAGCGTTGTTAAACTCACGAGGGTATGCCCATATTAGTAATGGCAACGGACCATCTTTTTCTTTGTTGTATCCTTTTGGCAAATACAAATCACCGGTAAGATCAACCCCATCTGCACGCTTGTATTTTATTTTTTCTTTTGTAACACCATCCAAAGCGGGATAAGGATTTGTAAAGTTGGTAATGGCAACATCTGCCATCTTCATTTTTAAGTTTTTAATATAATAATTTGGGACTGCCGTTTGCGATTCTTTGCGGGTGAGCAATACCATTTTATCAGGGTCCAAAACATTAACGACTGATTCATACTCACCTTCCTGGCTGCGCCAAAGCATTTCAGATTTTTTAGTTGCAAGATCGAACTTCGCTAAAAAAGGAAGATCGCCTTTGGGTGATGAACCTACCGGGTTGTTCATCAACAAGGAATTATTTGATACTTTAATTACATCTCTATTGTATTTATTTTTTTCGGTAATAGGAGCGCCAGGGCTGCTGTAGGCATCCGTAATATTTCTTTCAAACAATGTTTCCATTGTATTGGTTGATGGATTATAGCGGCTAACTTTTGATGTTTGTTTGCCCTGCAATGCTTCAGCAACCCATGCAAAAGTTTCATTGCCCCAAGTAATACCCCTAAACCTCATTTTAGTTTTAAACAATTCTTTTGGTTGCGCTGTAAATGGCGCTGTTAAGGCATATACAACATCGTGAAACTCCATTTTTGTTTTTATCATACCACTATCGAGCGGTGCAGACCATACAATTGTTGCCGCTTCATCATCCCGCCATTCGTAACCTGATGGAACGTTTTGAATATTGTCGTTGCCGGATGGAGTAGTTTCTGTACTTGGTAAATCTGCTAATACTTTTATCGTTTTTCCTGCCAAATCTGTAACTGTAACTGTACTTGGAAAACCACTTGCAGGCACTAAATAAGAGAATGGCTTTTTTACAGTTTCTACAATTAAATATTTTTTATCAGGCGATAATTGAATCGAAGAATAAATAGTGGGCTTGCCAATCTTTGTTTCTGTGCCGTTCTTATTCATAACCATTTGTGCAGTTGCCATAAATTCAAAAACCTGTTCATCGTAAGGCGATTTAATCATATCCTGATATGTTCTGCCAGGAGCAGCTTTGCCTACATTCTCCTGTATGGTTGGCCCCTTTGGTGTGATAGGTTTTTTAAGCATCGCAGTTGGCATTGCCACTGCTGTTTTATACATAATTGTATTGTCATCAATCCATCTTATGCCTGCACCGTTAACAATATTTAGCGCTTGTTTATTTATCTTTTTTGCTACATGTGTCGCCACGTCAACAACATATAAATCAACCCTACTACCCGTAGTATTGGTGAAACAAATTTTCGATTGGTCATCGCTCCACTGCACGTTACCTGCAAGCATGTTTAGGGGCAAACCTGTTATTGGATGTAATTTATTAGTCTTTATATTTTTTAAAGAAAAGTTGTTGATGTATGTCTGCCTACTTGGCGAAAAATTATTTGGATTTAACCTTAACCCTGCCACCCTAATTTCCGGCTGACCCAGTTCTTCGACAGTTGGATAACTGTTTCGTTCGCTGAGCAACATCCATTCACCTTTATCATCTACACTTACACTTGGTGTTGGTTTTGCCAACAATAAATCCGCTATATCTTTTGGCGGCGTTTGATAACCTGCAGCATCTTGCGCAGTGGCTTTAAAGGAAACAGCTGTAATAATAAACAGCAACAATATTTTGTAGAATGGAAAGCTCTTATACATAATTATAGTTTTTGGTAAAATGAAGTTATGTAAATGTCTTGTAAAACTCAACAGATTTTCCATCAACAAAGCGGTAATAACTAAATGACAAAATTATGTATTGAATCAAATTACAAAACCTTTCAAAACTATGGTTTTCTAATTTTTACTTTTATTAATTAGTGTTCAATAAAAACCTATTTTTCTCACAATGGGATATAGCATTTCCCAAAGGTTAATTTTTTTGAATGTGAGGACTATATGGGGTTGTAGAAGAAGTTCTAAGAGAAAATAACAGCATTTTGTTATCAACATTCAGATGCGCTTTTCTATATGATAAATTTAAAATCAGGTTATTAAAAGGTTCTATCAAATGACATTGTGATATCGTGGCTTTAATGTTGGCACAGGGGATTTAACAGACAAATAATTTTTTACCCTTTAAACTACATTACATGAAAAAAAAGTTATTCTTTTTTAATGCAAACCATTTGCACAAACCTTCTTTTACAAATTCAATTTTAAAAATCACGCTTGCATTTATTTTACCGCTTGTGTTTATAACCGGCTGTAAAAAAGTATTAGAAGAGCCGGGACTTACAGGAATTTGTCCAATAGTAGTTTCTACTATCCCCACCAATGGTGCTACAGGAGTGGCTTTGAACACAGCTGTTTCCGCAACATTTAACGAAGCGATTGATTCTACAACTTTAAGCAGCAATACTTTTTTTGTAAAGCGGGGAAATACAAATATAGCAGGCACCATTAGTTACGCAGGTGTGACGGCTATATTTACTCCCGCTTCCACTCTTTCACCCAACACGGTTTATACTGGCACAGTAACTACAGGTATAAAAGACAAAGCACGGAATTCGCCTAAGGCAAATTATGTGTGGACATTTACTACTGGTGTAGCACCAGATACAATTCCACCAAGAGTGATAGTTACTGATCCAAACAACGGAGATAGCAATGTATTGATTACAAAAACGATTAATGCAATTTTTAGTAAAGTGATGAATCCTGCTACTATTAATGCAACAACATTTACATTAAGACAAGGAACAACTGCTGTTACAGGATTGGTTACTTACATTGGTAACACAGCCAGCTTTGTACCTACAACGAGTCTTGCATTCAACACAACATACATTGCTACCATTACAACCGGTGCAAAAGATATGGCAGGTAATGCACTTGTAAATAATTATATATGGAGCTTTACAACAGGCTTAGCTCCGGCGGATGTTACTCCACCTACGGTTATATCTACTGATCCTGCAAACACATCTATTGGTGTGGTAATTTCAAAAGTGATCTCAGCAGCTTTCAGTAAGGCAATGAACCCAACAACTATAAACACGTCTACTTTTTTATTGTCTCAGGGAACAACCTCAATTGCAGGAACGGTAACATATTCAGGTACTACAGCAAGTTTTTCACCTAATTCTTTACTTACGCCAAACACGCTTTATACAGCAACTATTACAACCGGTGCCAAAGATTTAGCTGGTAATGGACTTGTAAGTAATTATGTTTTTAGTTTTACTACAGGGCTTTCTACTGCAGATGTTACACCCCCAATTGTTATTTCAACAGATCCACCAAATGCAGCCATAGGAGTTTCTCTTTCAAAAATCATTGCCGCAACGTTTAGCAAAGCAATGAACCCATCAACAATTAACTCATCTACATTTTTATTATCACAAGGCGTTACGCCTGTTGCAGGAACTGTAACATATTCAGGGACTATTGCAAGGTTTACGCCTAGTATAAATCTATTGCCTAACACTTTATACACAGCAACCATTACTACAGGTGCAAAGGATGTTGCGGGCAATGCATTGGTAGCTAATTACACATGGACTTTTACCACCGGCAGCACACTAATTACTGCTCCACCTTTAGGAAGTGTATCATTGTTTGGTGCCTTTGGTGGTAACGCCGGTATTACAAATCAAGGATTAAATACGGTCATTAATAATGGTAGTATTGGAACCACAGCAGCATCTACATTAATTACCGGTTTTCATGATGGCACAACAGGAGATATTTATACAGAAACTCCGCTGAACAAAGGATTGGTAACAGGCAGAATTTATACAGCTCCGCCTTTTCCCGGCTCTGCAACATCTGCAGCAATTGCAGCACAAGGACTAATTGATGCAACTGCTTTGTACAACAGCATTTCCCCTGCAGGAAGCCCAGGTGGTAATGACCCAGGTGCAGGTGAGCTTGGTGGCTTAACATTGGCTCCCGGTGTTTACAAATCTGCAAGCGGCACATTTAATATTACCAATGGTAATCTAACTTTAGATGCACAGGATAATCCAAATGCCGTATGGAAATTTCAAACAGCTGCAGGGTTAACAGTTGGTGTTGCAGGACCCGCAGGTGCAAGAAGTGTAGTGCTTATAAACGGCGGATTGGCTAAAAATGTATTTTGGTATGTAGGAAGTGCAGCTGTAATCAACGGCGCCGGTGGCGGTGTAATGACAGGCAATATTATAGCATCTTCAGGTGTTACTTTTTCCACAGCTGGCAATGCCGCTCAAACCGTATTAAATGGTCGAGCAATTTCTTTGGTTGCATCTGTAACCATGGTTAACACAACTGTGAATGTTCCTTAAGCAAATTAACAATTTGATACATGTTGCCAAACAAGCAGCATGTATTTTTTACATTAAAACTACCATCTTTTAAAAATTAATTATGAAATACAATTATAGAAAAAATATTAAATCGTTTAGCCTTATAGCTTTTTTAATTCTAAGCATCCAAACAATGCAGGCGCAAACGATGCAGCGTGTAAAACCTGTTTGGTGGTTGGGCCAATCAGCTGCAGTAAATTATAATACTTATCGTGGTACCACTCAAAAATTAAACAATGAATTTACAACACCTACTGCTTTTCATAAAGGTGATGGGTATAGACCTTACGCATCTTTATTGGCAGAATATCGTCCGGGTAAGATATTTGGAGGTATGCTTAATGTAGCTTATGATAACAGAGGTGGTGAATTTGATGAAGTGCAGGCGCCATGCGATTGTCCGGCTAATTTAAAAACAAATTTGAGTTATGTAACCATCGAACCAAGTTTAAGAATCACACCATTTTCTATTCCGTTTTACGTGTTTGCAGGACCTGTAATCAGCTTT
>JBBRPX010000097.1:0-12838 GCA_038227505.1 Chitinophagales bacterium | reverse complement strand
CAAATTATTTTCTTGGCGGCGCACAAGATAACGGCTCACATCAATTAACTAATGCTGGTCTTTCATCGTCAACAGAGGTTACAGGTGGCGATGGTGCATATGTTCATATTGATCAAAAAGACCCACAATACCAGTTTACGTCTTATGTTTTTAATCAATACAGAAGAAGCATTGATGGAGGGAATACTTGGGGTAGCATCAATTTTTCTTCAGCTGCGGGATCTTTTATTAATCCAACTGACTATGATAATGTAAATAAGACATTTTATGGTGCTTGGGGAAATGGTGTATACTTAGCCTGGCTAAATGCGAATACCAGCTCTTCCGCTGTCACAGTCACTGTACCGCAATTTGCATCTGGTGCAGTTACAAATGTGGCAGTATCAAAATATGTAAGTAATCGGGTATTTTTTGGATTATCAAATGGAAAAGTGGTTAGAGTAAATGACGCATCAGGAACAGCTGCTGCTACCGATATTACAGGATCGGGTATGAATGCCAGTACTGTCAGTTGCGTTGCTTCAGGCACATCAGATAATGATTTAATAGCAACTTTTTCAAACTACGGTGCGGCACACGTTTGGGTGTCTACCACAGGTGGCGGAGCAGGAGGTTGGACAAATATTTCTGGTGACCTTCCAGACATACCTGTTCGCTGGGCTATGTTCTATCCTGAAGATAATACCAAAGCTATCTTAGCAACCGATGCCGGCATCTTTGAAACGTCATTTGTAAATGGCAACAGCACGCAATGGGTTCAAAATGCTGGATTTCCGTTTGTACGTACAGATATGTTGAAATTTAGGGCAAGTGATCAAACCATTCTTGCAGCAACCCATGGTCGCGGTATGTGGACTTCAGTTGTTCCGGTTGTAACGCCCTACATCAGGCTTCTTACTGCTGCCTCTTACGAAAGCTATACCGAAAGTACTACAGGTGTGATCGGATGTAGAAAGTATACTGACTATAGTATTCCTATGCATATAGATAAAGCTCCTACTGGAACTGCCACCGTTACAATATCTGTAGCTGGAGGACCGACTGCAACTGCGGGAATTGATTATGATTTAACCACTAATGCTGACTTTGTTAGTCCTTCCACCGTACTCAGTTTTGCCAGTGGAGCAACGGTAGATAAAAATATTACGCTTCGTGTTTACGATGATGACGAATTTGAAAATACTCCAGAGAATTTTATTTTAAATTATACTGTTTCAGGAGCAACTGATGCACTCAAAGCACCAAGTGCTCAACCATTCAGCATAACGATCAATGATAATGATTTAGCGCCAACAGTTAGTACTTATAATGGTGCATACAGTCTAGGTTCGGCAAACGCCTCTTTGACAACTCAATCTCCATTTAGGGGTGACGCAACCAAATATAGGATACAATATATTTATACTAAGGCTCAGCTTAATGCAGCAGGTATCACTGGTGCAGGAAACATCAGTTCTATTTCGTTTAAAGTAACCTCTAAAGGCAGTACGAATGCCTATAATGGCTTTACAATTGCATTAGCAAATACTGCCTCAACAAGTTTAATTAATTTCACAGGATCTTCTCTACAGCAAGTATATTCAGCAAATTATACTACGGTAGTGGGTGACAATTTGTTTAATTTTTCTAATTCATTCTACTGGGATGGTGTAGGAAGTATCGTTGTGAGTTGTTGTTTTGACAATGGCGCCACTACTTCCGGAGTAGATATTACTCAAGGTACAGCGGCTCCATTGGGCTCAGGATTTCGAGCATCAGCGTATATCGATCCTACTTTGGCAGGTGTGGGATGTACACAAGCAGCTTCCTTTATAGCAGATGCCAGAGTAGATGCTATTTTTGGGGCCACTTCTGGAAATCCAATAGAAACAATACTAGGCAGTAACAAAATTGACTTTATTAGTAACGGGGGCACATACTATTTTTACAATGGATTCAACATAATTTCCAGAATAACCGGCGCCTCTACTAATCTAGATTGTGTTACTAGTTCTCTGCTGGAAGCTGGAATAAACTGGCAGTCTTTTTCTTCTGGAACGAGATCGCAAAAAGTTTTTGAAATAAATCCAGGGACCAATAATGGTGCTAGTTATACTGTAGGTTTATATTATACGCTTGCAGAACTTGATGGAAAAGATCCCGCAACATTAAAAATTACAAAGACAAATGCTGCCACAGTTGCGTCTGCAACTCTTGCTAATACCACAACTGCAACTACAAGTTTCGTATCATTTGGGACGGGCTACTTGTTCACGGCAAGTTTCACAGGATTTTCAAAGTTCTTCCTAACCGATGCAAATGTGGTGCTGCCAGTTACTTTGATTTCTTTCACCGGTATTTTAAACAATAGTAGCAATGCTGTATTGAATTGGAATGTTGAAAATGAAATTAATCTTAGCAAGTACGAAGTTGAGAAAAGTTTAAACGCATCAACCTTTATTAAAATAGGGGAAGTGACTGCAACTAATTTAGGTAGGTACAATTTTACTGATTCTGCCATCATCAGCGATGTTTGCTATTTTAGATTAAAGATGTTAGATCGAGATGGTAAATTTAAATACAGTAATGTGATAAGGCTCCAGAATAATAAATTGCAGACTAATATCAAGCTCTTAGGTAATCCAGTTTCAGACAGAATTATTTTACGTATCAGTAATAGTCTTGTCAATAAACCAACTTCGGCACAATTAATCAATTCAGCAGGTCAGCAAGTTGGCAAATGGGAAAATCTTTCGTCAATAGAAATATTAAGATTAAATATAAATAATAATCTTTCAAGCGGCACGTACTATCTTAAAATTCAGATAGGAGAAGTAAACCAAACTATTATTGTAGTAAAGCAATAAGATTTATCTATTAAGAATGAAAATAAAAAAGGCTGTCGTTAATAACGATAGCCTTTTTTAATACTCCTAAGATGCCTGACTCAAAGAGATGAAGATCTAAATAAAATTTTACCACCGATGATTTTTCTGGCTAATTAATCGGAGTGAATATAAATTACTTAATGACAAACGCAAACAAAATCACCTTAATGCAATTTCCTTGTATATTCATCAATCCTTACAATCTTACTAGCTCCTACTAGCGCAGAAATGATGCGAAGGCCTCTGTGCGACGGCTTTCTGTGCGGCATGTTATAATGTTGTTTGCTAAAACAAATTCAAATTATCATTGGGTCTAAAAGTATAACCTCTAACAACCCTTTGCCTCCGCTATGATCTGCAGCACTGCTGTAAACCCAATCTTTACTATCCCTAACAAAACCTGCTTCAACAGGATTGAAATGTAAATACGCTAATTTTTGTCAAGCTATTTTTTGTGTGGTTAATTTTATGGGATGGCTTTCAGCGTGCACAACTGAAATTGAGCATTATTACTTGTTTTCTTCGCTGCCCTATGCATTCCCGAAAGAATCGGGACAGGCTATCCAAAGCATCCATTCTTTTCTGCTTTCTGCTTTATTATTTTTAATGGCTTTATGTAATTCTTCAGACTTATATCTTTTTAAATCTCTCATAATATTACTCAATGCATTTCCACGGGTGTTTAATAGCATATGCACATGGCTTGTCATAATACAGCAACCATATAATTCTAAATCCTTTTCTTGTTGGCAATGTTTTATGCTTGCTACTAAAATATTTTTAAATTTATTCCTGATAAAAAAATCTATCTAATTTATTACTGAAAAACTTAAAAAATATAATTTGCTGTTATCTATAAATTTATATTTTCTAATCATAAATAAATTTACTTGAAATTAAATCCACTTAGTACTAATAATGTCAATCAGTATTATTAACAGCCGCACAGAAGGCTACCCACAAAACCTTCGCTTCTTTTCTGCGCTAGTAGAAGAGAAATAGTAACCATTTGCCACACTATGAGTAGTGGCACTTAATTTATAAATAAATTTTTATTAATATCAAACCGAATTAAAAAAAAGAATAAAATATCAAATAAATTAGAAGCTGCAAGGATTGCTGCAGGCAATTTAATAGAAGTAGAGAAAATTCATTCAAAAGGTATAATTAAGTCAAATTATATCACAACAATTGGTTAGACTATTATTACAATTGTGCCCACAACTTTATTGTTATTACCACAAACCCGCCGAATAGAAATAATAAAGACAATTATATCTATTCTTTCCTCATAACTTAAAAACATTGAAATTAAAAAGTAGAAAACTAAGGATTTGCTTAGTATAAAGCAATTGACAGTTCATATTCCCGACTCCCATCCATCGGGCTCGATTCAAATAAAATAAGTGTTAGTGTTGAGTTCTCACGTTTTTTTTGAACGTTAACTACAAATTTAAAATTACCCCAATCCGGAGCGCCGGCATCAGTCATCTGAAAACCTTTCTGGAGTTCATTGTGCCCGTCCTCTACAATCCAGTTAAAATTTGCTTCAAAAATTTGGCCCTGCCCCCGTATCAGGAATGTATGTTTTTCAATTCTTTCCACGGTTACATCTCTGAAACGTTTATTAAAATATTTTTTTCGTAACAAGGTATCGGGCTTCGCTTCTTTTAATACCAAAATTGTATCAGTAATGGATTTTAAAGTTCCAGTTTTTATTGGCGCCTGTGTATGTTCGTTATTATTACATGCTGTGAAGAAAATCAGCAACAAGGAAATTGTCAATTTCATAGATTCGAATTATTCAATTTTATTTTTTGTGCTTTTCGAAATGGCTGTGATGAGTTGAGTGGCTCGGGTTTATGTAGAAATGATGTGAAGGTTATTTAACACGCTTACATAAAATACGAACGTTGTTAAAACTATTTCAATGCCTGTATAAATTCATCTGCATATTCAATCAACTGGTGCAATCCCTTTTCTTCCATTGGATAATGCCCGGCATCTTCCAAAATCTTTATGGTGAAAGGCGCTTTTATTCCTTCCATAGAAATTTGGCTAACGGTTAATGGCGTCCAGGTATCTTTTTCAGGTTGTGTAAGCAGTATAGGGCATTTATCAAATTGTGCTACAGGTATGGGCAATGCATAAGTAACAAAAGAATAAATAAACTGCAACTGCATAAGGCTGTTCGCCGAAAGCTCATCTGCCAAAAATATCTGCAGCGCTTTTTTATTATTTACAAGGTCATTCATTTTAGACAAGCCCTTAATTGGTATACAAACTTTACCAAAACCAAGGCGGCACAGGGACCGCAACAGCGGCAAAGCCAACCAATTTGTTTTCGGAAACTTTACAGTTTCGTATTGTACGCTTTTATCATCATTTTTTAAAAAACACATACCTATAATACCATGTACTTTTTTTAAATGGCAAGCCACACTGTATACGAGCATGCCACCTGCGCTGAGTCCATAAAGAATGGTTTTTTTATAATCTCTTTTATTTTCTGCGTTTATAAAATCAGTAAAACATTGTATCCAATCTTGGTACGTTACATCTTTTTGGTTTACTTCCGTTAAGCCATAGCCTAAATTATCCATCGCCACCACATCATAACCAAGCGCTGCCATCTTGTGCCCAAAAATCATATTCAGTTGTCTGCCATTTGTACCCACGCCATGGTGCAGAAAAATTCTGTATTCAGCTGCTGTATTTGGATACCTGTCAAGGTGAATTTTATTTCCTTTCCACTCCCAGGTTTCTTCTACCGGTAAGTTATTTTCACTCATTTTAAAATCTACGGGCAACAACTCATTCAGTTGCCTCCATGTTGCATTGCTGTTGTATGATCTCATATTTGCAGGGTTCACTAATTATTATTGATTGTACAAGTTACTTGCTTGTTTGCAGATAAGTTCGTTTGTAATTTCTATTCTTTACAGATTTTATTTTTTGATTAACAGCGTCACTTCTCAGCAATATAATCAGAAAAGAATTTCGCAAATCTGCTTTCTTTTTTATATTCCAAAAATCTGTAAAGATTTGTAAAGTTTGAGTAGTGAAGATGAACAAAATGACAATAAAAATTTAAGCAGGAATACGGGATTTTCTCAGTTTTACCTTTTGTTTCAACATACCTGAATTTTCAATATAAGTACCCGAAGCCCAGTAAATAAAAAGGCAGGAGCGGTTTTTAATTTTACTGATAACCTGTTTGTATATTTCTGGAGCAAGTGCCGGACAACCAAGGCTGCGACCAGTAAATCCCTAACAATATTATAGCGCTAAGCAATCCTTTATTTTTATAAAAACTTTACACAAGTTGTTTAATGTGCGGCAAACCAAACTGGGAGAAATAAATGTTTGGCAGAGTTTTAGCCAATAAGTGATAAACATTTTAGTATTGAAAACATTTTTAAGCAAGCATTATTGTATTCTCATCATATCAATATTTACTGTGCAGTTATCATCTGCTCAACAATCTACTGACAACTACAAAAAGGTAAGTGCAGGTCCCGAATATAAAAAGGGCTCTTTTTACCAAACTCTGTGGGGTCGTAATTACCGCAAGGAATGGATAATACCCGTAAAATTTCCGGTTATGCAACTGGACACATTAAGAGGAGGGTTTGTCTCTTATAAAGAAGGAGGCAGCAACCAATCTAAATCGCTCCATATTAAAACTGCAGGTGATAAGGAATATGCATTGCGTTCGGTAAATAAATCCTTATCGAAAGTAATCCCTAAAATATTTCAAAAAACCTTCGTTGCAGATGTTGTGAATGATGAAGTTTCTATGTCGCATCCTTACGGGGCTTTAGGCGTTCCTGTAATGGCAGATGCGCTGGGGATTCCGCATACAAACCCTGTATATTATTATTTACCTGAACAAAAGATTCTTGATACGCTCAATAAAAAATATGCAGGCAAAGTATATTTATTTGAACAAAGGCCAAAAGGCGACTGGAGCAATGCACCTAATCTCGGAAGCTTTGAAAAATTTGAAGATACCGATGAAATGATGGAAAAGATATTAAAGGATAATGATCATGCTGTAGATCAATCAGCATTTGTAAGAGCGAGGTTATTTGATATGCTTATAGCAGATTTTGACCGCCATGCAGATCAATGGAAATGGGGTGTGAGAAAGAATGGGGATCAAACAGTTTATGTACCCATTCCTACTGATAGGGACCAGGCATTTTTTAAGCACAATGGACTGTTGCTGAACCTCGTTATTGCTGCCGCCGGGCTGCAGTTTTTGCAAAGCTATGATGATAAGATACGCAATGTAAAAGGCTATGCTTTTATAAACCGTAACGTTGACAGGTGGCTCACAAATAAAATAACACTTTCAGAATGGCAATCAACTGCCGCAGACATTCAGAAGCTTCTTACAGACGATGTAATAGAGCGATCAATAAAAGGAATGCCTACTGAAATATTTGCAATATCAGGAAACGACCTCATTTCTAAAATGAAAAGCCGTCGCGGTCATTTATTAGAATATGCGACAGAATATTATTCACTTCTTGCTAATCAACCGGAAGTAGTCGGAACCAAAGGCGCTGAATATTTTGACATAAAAAACAGCAAAGATTCTACAACTGTAAAAGTTTATAATATTAATAAAAAAGGGACCATAGAAAGTAACGCTTATTATGCAAGAACATTTACTGCTAAAGAAACAGAAGAATTAAGAATATATGGCGTATCTGGAAATGACATCTATAAAATTACCGGAACGGAAAAACCTAAAATCAGCTTACGCATAATTGGTGGTGACGAAAGAGATTCTATCATTGATCTTTCAACTGGTAAAACCAATGCAGAGGTGTATGATAATGCTGATAACTACTTCCCTGTAACCGGTAAAATTAAAATTCACATTTCTGACGACACTGCTTTGCATGTTTATAATTACAACAGCTCCTATTCCTTGCCCGATAAAAAAGGAATTAAGCCTCATTTAGGCTATAACGATGCGGATCGCTTTTTTGCAGGGCTAAGGTATCAATTTGTAAATCACACCTGGGGTAAAAAGCCCTTTGCTTCAAAGCAAAGTGTAGATGTAGATTTCTCACTTATACAGCGAGCATTTAGTACCACTTACAATGGGTTATTTCCTAAAGTTATCGGACAATGGGATCTGATAGGAAAACTAAACTATGACCGGGAACGCTGGATAAATTTTTTCGGTCTTGGTAATGAAACACCTCAACTTTCTAAAAGCATAAATTATTACAGGATGCGCTCACAAGAGGGGTCTGCTGATGTAGGGTTGGGTCGGGTTAAGGACAAGAACAGTATTCGCATTTCAGCTTTTTATCAAAGAGTAAAGATCGTAAATGATGATGCAAGATTTGTGGCAAATAGACTTGCTCCCTTTATTCCCGGGATATTTAACCCTGATAATTATGCAGGAGTAAATGTTGCTTACAGCCGTACAGATGTAAAAGATTCTGTGTTGCCACAAAAAGGCTACACATTTTCTTTGGGTGCTAAACATACACAGAACTTTGCCACGAGTGAAAAGTCTTTTCAGCGTTTTGATGGGGCCTTGCAGATATTCTTTCCTATAGTTCCTCAATTATCTTTAGCCATTAAAGCAGGCGCAGCTACAATAACCGGAACACCAGTATTTTATCAATATCCATCTATTGGTGAAAGTTATAACCTACGTGGTTTTCGCAGAGAAAGGTTTAGTGGTAAAAGCACTTTCTACAATAACACAGAATTAAGGTTTATTAAAAGTGTTCACTCTTATATTTTCAATGGCAAGGCAGGTTTAATGGCTTTCATGGATAACGGCAGGGTTTGGATACCGGGAGAAAAATCTAATACTTTTCAAACTGCTTATGGCGGCGGTATTCTTTTGGCCCCATTTAATTTAGTTTCTGCAGCAGTAACTTACGGCATTTCAAAAGAAGAAAAAATATTGCAACTCAGACTAGGGATACTTTTCTAAAAACAGGCAATAAATAGGAGACGTTGCGTTTCGTCCTTAATAACATTCTTCAGAATTAAAATCTGTAAGTACTGGTGCATTTTAATTGAAGTGACGTTTTAGCTTATATCAGCTAATCAGAAGAATCGCTAACTATCCTACCTAAAAACCTGCTTCTATTATTATAGAAATTGTGCAAAGACCTTGTCGCACAATTTTTTTGTAGTTTCCCTATTGCGAAAGTGCTTTTCCCGATACATGTCTCTTTTCTACAATGATTAAAGTTCATTTGCACAAAATTTATTAAATGGAGTTTATGAAAATATTATTTGTAGCGGCGGCAGTTTTTCCTTTTGCGGTATTTGCACAAAAAAAAGATACTACTAAAAGCCAAACGCTAAAAGAGATAACTGTTACAGGTTTTAAAACAGTGCGTGGTACAGGCCACATGCCTGAAGTAAAAGATGGAATTATTTATGCAGGCAAAAAAAACGAAGTAATTATTGTTGACAGTTTAGATGCCAACAAAGCGATTAACAACACCCGCCAAATTTTAGGACGCATACCGGGACTTAATATTGTTGAAACAGAAAGCGGTGGCTTTACTGCAAATGGCATTGCCACAAGAGGTTTAAATCCTATTCAAAGTATTGAAATGAATACTAGGCAAAATGGGTACAACATTAGTGCAGATGTGTACGGTTACAACGAAGCATATTATATTCCACCAATGGAAGCCGTGCAGAGGATAGAAATGGTAAGAGGTGCAGCATCTTTACAATTTGGTGCACAGTTTGGTGGCTTGGTAAACTACGTAACCAAAGATGCACCCACAAATAAGCCTTTTGAATTTACTACATCTCAAACCGTTGGGAGTTTTGGGTTGTATAACTCATTTAACTCAATTGGCGGCACTTATAAAAAATTTAGTTACTACTCATTTTTACAATACAGAAATATAGATGGCTATCGCCCAAACAGCAAGCAGTGGCAACTTTCAGGCTTTGGAAAAGTACAATACAATGCATCTGATAAAGTAAAGGTTGGCGTGGAATATTCAATACTTCGGAATAGCATAAAGATGCCCGGCGGCTTAACAGATAGCTTATTTAATACAAACCCAAAAACATCTACAAGGGGAAGAAACTGGATAAAGAGTCCCTGGAATATAATAACAGCTTATGCTAATTTCAATCCAACAGAAAACAGAAGTATCAGTTTAAAAACAACTTATTTATTTGCTAACCGTTCTTTGGTTTGGCGCAATGAAGATGTCGGTCCGGCTGCGGTTGATGAAGTAGACCCTGCTACAAATACTTTTGTTCCCCGGGAAGTTGGCATTGAAAAAATGAAAAATATAACGAACGAATTAAGGCTTTCTCAAAATTATAAATTAGGTCGGCAAAAATCAACTTTAGCAGGTGGATTAAGATATACTTATGCAAAGTTTAAAAGACTAGGAGGCGGAGAGGGAACAACGGGAAGCGATTTTGATTTATCAATTACGGGTGATTGGGGTTATCACTTAGATTTTACCACCACAAATATTGCAGCCTTTGTAGAAAATATTTTTAGAATTAGTGATAGGTTTTCAGTAACGCCTGGCTTTAGATTTGAATATTTACACAGCACTGCATCAGGATATAAAATAAAGGATAATGTAAAACTAATTCCTAACGAAAGCCGCAACAGATCGTTCCCTTTATTTGGTATAGGGGTGGAATTTAAAGCTACAAATAATACAAATATTTATGGCAATTTTAGTCAGGCTTATCGTCCAATAGATTACAGCCAGTTAGAACCATTTGGTGTTTCTTCAAAAATTGACCCTAACTTAAAAGATGCTTACGGTTTTAATTCAGATTTAGGTTATAGAGGAACAATAAAAAATTTCTTAAACTTTGATCTAGGTGGATTTTATCTGGGGTATAACAACCGAATAGGGATTGTGCTCAAAACCGATCCAATTACTAACGAAGCGTATACATTAAGAACCAACATTGCAAACAGTGTGCATAAGGGAATTGAAAGTTATGTAGAGCTTAATATCTTGAAATACTTCAACTCGAAATCAAAATATGGCCTTAGTATTTTTAATTCTTTTGCCTATATAGACGCAAAATATACCACCGGAGAATTTAAAGGAAAAAGAGTAGAAGCGGCAACCAGAACAATCAACAGAACGGGTTTAATTTTTAACAACAAAAACCTTTCTACTACTTTTCAAATAAATAATGTTGGTGATGCTTATGGCGATGCATCGAATGTAAAAATGAGCGATGACCCCGTTGCAGGCTACATTCCGGCATACTCAGTTTTAGATTTTAGTGCTACTTATAAAATAAAAAATTATGGAATTAAAATGGGTGCTAATAATTTAACAGACAAATCATATTTCACAAGAAGAACAGACGAATATCCAGGGCCCGGAATTATACCTTCGGTTGGTAGAAGTTTCTACATTGGGGTAACTGCAAAATTTTAGTAAGACACAATGCATTAAATTAATCTTTATTTTTTCAATACTTTAAATACATCAACCAACTTTAAAAAAGCCTTACTGGTTTGGAATATAATTTAATGAATACCAAAGTATGTGCTGAATAACTTGCAGGCTACTATTTAAAATATTATTATTGAGAAATGTTTTAGACTTACCTCTGCGTTTAACCATTTACCAAAATATTACAGTAAGATCAATAAGCCTGGCATACCCTAACAAAACTTTCTCTCAAATAAATCAATAATATTTTTATTAAAGTGAAGGGTTCAAGAACCAATACGACAGGGGGTTAGGAATCAAAAGTTCAAATAAAAAAGAGGCTGTCTCATAAGTCGAGTCAGCCTCTTTTTTATGCGGGTCCCTGATGGAGAAAATTTCTGTACAGGCGATTCTCAGAGGGTATAAATTACTTTTGAGACAGCCTCTTCACTAAATGCTTATTTAATATTTAATTGCAAACACAACCTGGCATTACTGCGCATGTAGTACCGGGTGTACAGTTAACTGTTTTTGTGCAACCATTTGAACATGAAACGGGAGCTTTTTTTGTTGATTTATTATTATCTGCAAACACTACTGTTGAGGTTATAAGCGTTAACGCTAATACACCTGCTAATATTTTTTTCATTTTATTATATTTAGAAGCTGTTTGAGTTAATTAAATTTTTTACCCATTAGATTAAGCATTGCTATATAAACAAAACTAATAGCAGACTCTTTAGTTCTTTCGTAATCCATTACTAATCTTCTAAAATTTAATAACCATGCGAATGTTCTTTCTACAATCCAACGTTTTGGAATAACCTCCCAATTATTTTTATCATTACGTTTAACAACTTCTAATTCTATGTTCATTTTCTCTTTTAAGTAATCTGAAATTTCCCCTTGGTATCCACCATCTGCTAATATTTTTTCTAACCTTTCTTCATCATAACGTATATCATATAAGCAGTCAAATACTTCTTTTGCTCCTTTACTGTCGTGTATATTAGCAGCGTGGGCTACTACGCATATTATTAAACCCATCGTATCTACAATAATATGTCGTTTACTTCCTTTTATTTTTTTATTACCATCTATACCTCTTTGTTGGCCGCTTATTGAACTCATTCTTACGCTATGACTATCTATAATACCTAAACTTGCGGACTCTTTTTTGCCATTCTTTTTTCTTAACGCTTTACGTAATTGCTGATGTGCTATTTCTATTATTCCTTCTAAAGTCCATTTTCTAAAATACCAATAAACAGTTTCCCATGGTGCATAGTTACTAGGTAGATGCCGCCATTGACAACCTGTTTTGGTTAGATAGCATATCGCCTCCCATATTTGTCTTAAATTATGTTTCGACTTTCGTTTGAAAGTCAATAAACTTTCAATAATTTGCCATTGAAAGTTGCTTGAAAAGTAGTGGGGTTTTGTCATTTCACTATTATCGGGCAACTTTCTTTTTTATACAACTTTAATTTTCAACTTATACACATAGCGATTCTTAAATAATTAACTCAAACAGCTTCT
>JBBRPX010000096.1:0-12920 GCA_038227505.1 Chitinophagales bacterium | reverse complement strand
ATGCTTGCATTGCATTATGCAACACCCGATGATAAAAAATTATGGAGCCATGCGGCGCTTATTTTTACGATTATTTATGCAGTATTTGTGGTTGCAAATTATGTAGTACAACTGGCTACAGTAATACCTATGACGGTAAAAGGAAATGGAGACGAAGTTAAAATACTTAGTCAAACGCCGCATTCAATGTTTTGGGATTACGATGCCATTGGTTACATATTTATGGCATTAGCCATGTTGTTCTCTTCACCTGTATTTGAAAAAACAGGCATTCAAAAATGGGTGAGAATTGCTTTTCTGGCAAATGCGTTTGTTACACCTTTAATTGTATTTGTTTATTTCTACCCAACATTTTCCGAAAGGTTATTGCTGCTTGCTTTACCATGGACAATTACTGCACCAACAGCTATGTTGATGCTTGCAATTATGTTTAGGGGAAATATGAAAAATAATATTTTGATAAAATGAAAACAACGAAATTTTATAAATACATCTTTAATTGTTTCGTATTAACGATACCCATTCTTATTTGGAATATTTTATTGACAGATAAATTACCTAAAACAACCAAGCCTGAAATATTAATCCAAAATATTTCTCCATTTATAATTTATGCAGAAAATATTGTTCTTGTAATAGTATTTACCCTGATGGCTTTTATGCCGATAAAAATATCAAAAAGAATACAAAAGCAGGGGCTTTTATTATTTATCATTGGAATAGTAATATATTTTGGTTCATGGTTGGTATTAATTTATTATCCTGATAGTGTATGGAGTAAAAGTGTACTAGGTATTTTATCGCCGGCTTACACTCCTGCACTTTGGTTGATTGGTATTGGATTGATAGGAGATAGCTTTTATTTCAACTTGCCATACAAACGATGGATTTTTATTTCACTATCAATAATCTTTTTACTCTTTCATAATATTCATACTTACAAAATATATTTTTAGTTGTGGGTAAAAGAAAATTAAATATCACTTTCTATCTGTCTGTTGTTGCTACAATTTTGGCAGGAGTTGCAGCTGGCATAGGGCTTTTTAATACTGAAATTTATCATGACAACTCTTTCGTAAAAACAGCTTGGTACGCCAACGATTGGGTTACATTGGTTGTGGTGATTCCTTTACTAATTATTGTATTAATAACATCCAAGAATGGAGATTTTAAATTCAACTTTATTATGTTGGGCTTAATAAGTTATTTGTTTTACACGTATGCTTTTTACCTTTTTGGTGCAGCTTTTAATGATATGTTTCTTTTGTACATAGCCATTTATGCAACCTCTTTTTTTGCGATTATAACGTCTTTAATATCATTTCCCGTTAAAAATATTATTGCCACTTCCAAAATATTAAGAGGAATAAGTGTTTTCTTAATTCTCATTTCAGTTATGCTTTGCGTTGTTGAAGTTCCGCCTTGTTTTACTTTTATAACAAAAGGCACACTACCCCAAATAATTTTAAAATCGCAAATTCAAACAAGCATCGTTTATGCATTGGATTTATCTTTTGTGGTGCCCGTTATGTTTTTTAGCGGCAGTTCTACTTTGGCAAAATAACAATTGGGGTATTGTTTTATCGGCTATTATGCTGGTAAAATGTTTTACGTATGGTTTGGTGTTGACTATTGGAACAATCTTAATAATGGAAAATGGAATGGGATATGATCCTTTGCTGCTTGTTTGGATATTTATTACCATGGGTGGATCGTTGGGTGGTTTTATCTTATTAAAAAATGTAAAAAATTATTCCGTTAACAACATCACCTAAAAATTTATAATGATGACAAGCTTATTTTCAACAGTCAGTTCATTAATTGGGCTTATACTTCTTTATCTGTTTATCATCAGGCCATGGCATTTACATTGGGGCGCTTCACCAAAGGAAGTTGCATTGATACTTCCTGGCGATAACCATATATTAAAACCAGACTTTAATGCTACTAGAGCGATAACAATCAATGCATCTCCTGAAATAATTTGACGGTGGATTATTCAAATTGGCAGTAAACGTGCAGGCTGGTATAGCATAGATTGGATCGATAACGGAGGAATAAAAAGCAGTGATAAAATTTTGCCTGAGTTTCAAACAGTAGAAATAAATCAATTTATTCCTTTTACGCCAAATCAAAAAAATGGCATGTGGATAAAGGAATTTAAAACAAATCAATATATGCTGTGGCTAGATAAAATTGGTAATGCTACTTGGCTTTGGTATTTAATTTTTGATGGTAAATAAAACCCGATTATTAACAAGACTAAGAACAAAGTATGTATGGAAAAGGTTCTGGGTAATTTATTATTTGCTTTATTACATGGGCGACATTATTATGATGCGGAAGTGTATGAAAGGCATAAAACGGAGGGCAGAGTTTGAAACAGTAAAAACTGAATAATTACTACATCTAAATCAACAAGAAATTTACTGATTGCATTGCTTGCGTTTCTCGGGCTAGGCGCAATTTTCGGCGGTGCTGTTTTAGTAATTTCACCATCAGGTAAATTAATAGGCTTACCATTGGCAATACTTAATCCATCACCATTTCATAATTTTTAAATACCTGGTATTATTTTGTTTTTTGTACTCGGTATTATTCCTCTGCTTTTAATTATTGCATTGCAAAAAAAGCCAACATCAAAATTAGCAGAACGTTTTAATTATTGTGCTGATATGCACTGGGCATGGACTTACAGCATTTACATTGCCTTTATTCTTATTTTTTGGATACAAATAGAAATGGTTTTGCTTAATGCCGTAAGTTGGTTACATACCTTTTATATGTTGCTGGTGGTGGTTATAATTTTTGTTGCATTCCTGGGTAGTGGTTTGGTTATTCGTTTTTGCGAAAGCACAAACTTCACTTTGTATATCAACCGAAAAAACAATAAGTCTGGTATGACCTTTCGCAATCCTTCATGTTGACAGTGGAACTCAATCAGTACTTGTTCAACCGGTAAAGGAGTCACCAACAATTTTATTGGTTAAGGCTGCTGCTAAAGATGTTCCGGAAACCAATTTAAGTGTAGTCATAGAAGATGGCAGCATTTACATATTTGTAATATGCTAAGACAATAATCCTGCTCAATGGGTAGAAGAGGTATTGAGCTATATCAGGTAAAAGAAAATAGGCAGGCTAAGCCTAACCCCGAAATTCCATCAACTTCAAAAAGCGGTTGTGTAAAGTTTTAAGAAAGGAAGGAACTTATTACGTAAATTTTTTTTGTTAATTTCTTTTGAAAAAAAATTGGGAATGTTTAATACCATTATAATATTAAAGTTCTTTTCCTTTCTAAATATTTCAGCAGAAATTAATTTGGTAGCTCACGATAACCCATGTTTGCAAATTGTTTGCAAATTATAAAAGCCGGAATTAACCGGCTTTTATAATTGCTTTAATATCAAGTGCCCACGAAAGGAATCGAACCTTCACACCCTTGCGAATGGCAGATTTTGAGTCTGCTGCGTCTACCAATTCCGCCACATGGGCTGCTATTAATTGATACATATTTTGATCTATGTATTTGCAGGGATTGCAATATTAAGCTAATCGTTTATTCTGTCCAAAATACGTTTCAAATATTTTTTCTTGTAATAGTAGGCTTTCAGTTTTAAAAGTGCTTGTTCATCCATTTCAGTAGTGTTCTCCGTTTGTAACAAGCCGGCAATTTCTCCATAAAGCTCGTTTTCAAATGCCATTATTTTATCTTCAATTTGGGTATCTTTTTCATCTATAGCCTCGTTTAATTCCATCATTTCCATTAAAAAATCCGGCGGAAGATTGTACTTTTCATCTGCAGAAATAATACCCTTTTGTTGTAAAAAATATTCTAATGTTTTTTCTTTATTTGAAAAAATGTTGTAAGCTTTATTAATAGCAGCCGACTGTTCCAGCGCATTTTCCCTAGCTGCTTCATTTTCGTTTGTAAAAAAATCAGGATGAAATTTTTTCTGTAGTGCTATGTATTTTTTAGATACATGGGTCTTGTCTGCTACCGCCTTTACCGGCATATCAAATAATTCGTAATAATTCATTTGCAAATGTATGCTGTATTTAAAAAGTGAAAGCTGGTTTTACATTTATTGGGTGTTTACTATTCTTAAACAATTAGAAAATGTAAATTGCCGAAGCCAACAAAAAATATCATGATACATATTGGATTAATAGCCGAAGGCAAAGTACCTGCCGATAATAGGGTTGCACTTACACCTGCACAATGCAAGTGGCTTAGGCAACATCACCCTGAAATTAAAATTACAGTACAACACAGCCCCGACAGGTGTTTTAGCGATAAAGAATATACTGATGCAGGTATAACGGTAGCAGAAAGCTTGCACGATTGTACCATTATTTTGGGCATTAAGGAAGTGCCTGTGCAAATGTTGATCGAAAATAAAATATATCTGTTTTTCTCTCATACAAAAAAACTTCAACCATATAACCGTCATTTGTTACAAACAATTATCAAAAAAAATATCACCTTAATTGATTATGAATGTTTGGAGCATGAAGATGGAACACGCATTATTGGATTTGGTTTTTTTGCAGGTGTTGTAGGTGCGCACAATGGTATGATGGCTTATGGAAACAGAACTGGTTCTTTTAAATTGGAAAGGGTTAATTCAGATAAAAATTTTCAACATTTAATTCATACTTATTTTGGATTAAAATTACCTGCTATTAAAATTGCGGTTACGGGTAGCGGACGAGTTGCTCATGGTGTGTTAGAGATCATAAATCTGATGGGCATCCATGAAGTTGAACCGGAAGATTATTGCGAAAAGGAATTTGTTTATCCCGTATATGTACATTTAAAGGGTGCAGACTTGTACAGGCACAAAATGGACAGAACGTATAGCAGAAAAGACTTTCATGCTAATCCCGAAAATTATGAATCCATATTCTCAAACTATATTTCAAATACAGATATTTTAATGAATGGAATATATTGGGAAGAGAAGATTCCCCGCCTTTTTAAAATGGAGGATTTAAAAGGGGTTAATTTCAGGATTCAAACTATTGCAGATATTACCGATGATATGGGAGGCTCCGTGCCATGCAATATTGGCGATTCAACTATTGCTAATCCCGTATATGGTGTTGATAAAACAAACTATGGCAAAACTGCTCCTTACCAAAAAAATGCTGTCGATGTTATGGCTGTTGGTAACTTACCAAATGAATTACCAAGAGATGCAAGCAGGTATTTTGGCGAGCAACTTATAAAATATGTATTTACAGATTTGTTTAGTGGGGAGGGAAATCGCTTAATAAATACTGCTACAATTATTAAAAATGGAAAGCTGAATGATGGCTATGAATATATGAGGGAGTATGCTGCAGCGCCCTAAATCTCCCAAAGGGGGACTTTTGAATTCCATAATATCAGGGCATACACTAATTTTATTAGAGGAATAAAGAATATAGTTATCGATGGAATCTATTTGACAATCTTTATGCATTTCCTCCCCTCAAGGGAGGTTAAGAGGGGCTTCTTCATATTATCCAATCAACAATTTCATTTTCCCATTCTTTTTTAAAGGGAGACGAAACTTTAATATAGTTATCAGCGTAACCTTCCATTATGCCGTTTTTATTTACGTGCTCAAACAATACTTTTCTTGTTTGCCCAATATTTTGTTGTGTAAAAGCCTGCATTTTTTCGTAGCTGAGGTTTCGCAATATTTTATTGCGTTCATTTCTCACATTCATCGCTACAACAGGCCCAATTGTGAGTGCGTGTGTATTGTCTCTTTCTGAATAAGTAAATACATGTAAATAAGAAATATCGAGCCTCCGGAGAAATTCTACAGTTTCAGCAAAATCTTCTTTTGTCTCTCCTGGAAAGCCGACAATGACATCAACCCCAACACAGCAATGTGGCATTAATAATTTTATCAGTCCAATCTTTTCCGCGTACAATTCTTTTTTATACCGCCTACGCATGGTTGCCAGCGTATTATTGCTTCCGCTCTGCAGTGGAATGTGAAAATGTGGCATAAAATGCCTGCTATTGCTTACAAATTCAATAATTTCATTGCTGAGTAAATTAGGTTCTATTGATGAAATTCTATATCGTTCAATGCCATCCAATGCATCTAATTCTTTTATTAAATCAAAGAAGTTCTCTCCATGTTTTTTTCCCCCGGATTTTCCTTTCTTTCCTTCGGGGAGGATCGAGGAGAGGCCCCCCTTCCCAAAATCGCCCAGATTAATACCGGTAAGTACAATTTCTTTTGCACCTCCTGCTGCTATTGCTTTTACGTTTTCAATTACATTATTTATTTCATCGCTTCGGCTTTTGCCACGTGCCATCGGAATAGTGCAAAAACTGCAATTGTAATCACAACCATCCTGTACTTTTAAAAATATTCTGGTACGCTCATTTATAGAATGAGAGGGTACAAAAACATTTACATCTTCCACATCGCAACTGCAAATTTTAGTTGCATCGTTCTTGGAAATTTCTTTTAAATGCTGTGCAATATTAAATTTTTCAGCAGCGCCAAGTACAAGATCGACACCGGGTATAGCAGCAATTTCTTGTGGCTTTAATTGCGCATAACAACCGGTTATTACCACCAGTGCTTCCGGTGCTTTGCGTTGTATTTTTCTAACAATTTGTCTGCATTCTTTGTCGGCATTATCAGTAACAGAACAGGTATTTATCACATACACATCTGCTACTTCATTAAAATCTTTTTTAGCAAATCCATCGTTCTCCAGCATACGCCCGAGCGCAGTAGTTTCGCTAAAGTTCAATTTACAACCTAATGTATGTAAGGCAACCGTTTTTTGCATGGGCAGCAAAATTAAGGAAATTTAAGAGGGAACGCTATAGATAACGGAGTGTTGGGACAATAAAAAGGTTATTTTAATTTGTTTTATAAATTTTTAGATGCGGAAAACTAACAATGAATTTATTTACAGTCTATAATGATTATAGAGTATTTAGTACTTTTGAAAAAAAAGTTTGTACAACGGATATATTTTACGAAAAAACCTTCCAGGTCAAAAATCGGTTGCCATTTTTACAGAAAAGCTTTACCAGTATTTGTTTCCATTGGTACAAAATGAAGCTTCGTTTTTGGTAGATCAGCAAAGTAGAGAAAATCAATTAAAACTCGACTTATGTTCATTTATAGAAACTTGTGCAGAAGATGGTGACAATGGAAAAGCCTCTATTCCTAATATTTTTTTTGAAGAACTGCCACTAATTGCAGAAAAACTAATTAGAGACGCCCAATTCATTTTAGATTATGACCCTGCTGCTAAAACGCTGGACGAAATAATATTAAGTTATCCTGGATTTTATGCCATCACAGTTTATAGACTTGCACATATTTTATATGCACAAAATATACCTATTTTGCCGAGAATGATGAGTGAGCAGGCACACAGCAAAACAGGTATCGATATAAATGCAGGGGCAAAAATTGGATGTCCATTTTTTATTGATCATGGCACGGGAATAGTGGTAGGAGAGACGACGATCATTGGGGATTATGTAAAATTATACCAGGGGGTTACGTTGGGAGCATTGGCTGTTCGCAAGGAAGATGCAGCCATTAAAAGGCACCCAACAATAGAAGACAATGTAGTTATATATGCCGGCAGCACTATTTTAGGTGGTGACACAACTATAGGGCATGATTGCATTATCGGCGGTAATACTTGGATTACGCAGAGTGTTCCATCATTTAGTGTGGTTTATCACACGGCACAAACGGTAGTAAAAGACAGAAGAGATTTTAATGAACCAATAAATTTTATCATTTAAAAAATACAGATTATGAAGTGTGAAAATATTTTAGAAACGATTGGCAATACGCCTCATGTAAAAATAAACCGCTTGTATCCCAGCAACATAAATGTGTATACCAAACTTGAAAAAACAAACCCAAGTGGCAGTATAAAGGACAGAATTGCATTAGCTATGATTGAAGATGCAGAGCAAAAAGGGCTGATAAATAAAGACACAACTATCATTGAACCAACATCTGGCAATACTGGCATTGGGCTGGCAATGGTAGCCGCAGTAAAAGGGTACAAGATAATTTTAGTGATGCCTGAAAGCATGAGTGTAGAACGCAGAAAATTAATGAGCGTATATGGAGCAAGTTTTGAATTAACTGCAAGAGAACTGGGCATGAAGGGAGCGATTGCAAAAGCTACTGAATTGGTGGCATCAACACCTAACGCGTGGATGCCACAACAGTTTGATAACCCCGCTAACATTGATATTCATGTAAAAACCACTGCCGAAGAAATTTTAAAAGATTTCCCCGAAGGGATAGATTTTTTAATTACAGGTGTTGGAACAGGTGGGCATATTACCGGCGTAGCAGATGTTTTAAAGAAACATTTTCCTGCAATAAAAGTGTTTGCAGTAGAGCCTGAACTTTCTCCGGTTATAAGTGGTGGAAATCCTGGTCCACACCCTTTACAGGGAATTGGAGCAGGTTTTATTCCTGCAAATTTGCATATAGATTCAATTGACGGGGCTATACAAGTAAGTAAAGAAGAAGCTTTCGATTATGCGCAACGAGCGGCAAAAGAAGAAGGAATTTTTCAAGGGATTTCCAGCGGCGCAACGATGGCTGCTTTAGCAAAAAAATTACCCGAAATACCTGAAGGTAGTACCGTACTTATTTTTAATTACGATACCGGAGAAAGGTATTTAAGTGTGGAAGGTTTGTTTTAGTAGAATTAAAAAAGCGGATGTGAAAACATTCGCTTTTGTAATTTAATCGTATGTAAAAAATATTCTTAAAATTCTTTGTCCTCTTGGCATTTCATTTTTAATACGCTCGGTTCTTAAATTCCATAACTTGCGAGCGTGAAAAATAAAAGTTATCCGTTTTTAATTTTAATAGCAGCTTTATTGCTTTTTTTTTGGATTAAGAAGAATCAACGTGGTAAGGAGCCTGGTCGTGTAACAGTTGAGGCAGTGAAAGATGATTATTTTGCCTTGAGGGGAGGCAATAAAACAATTAAATACAGTCGCCATGCCAAATGCAGAATGGATTGCAGGCATATTGATGAAAGTGAGGTAAAGGAAATTTTAGCCACCGGCGAAATAAATTACAACAAAGAAGAAACGAGTGCAAAGGGTGTTACTTATCCTTTAGAAGGTACCACACATGATGGCCAACATGTAAGAATCGTATTTGCACCAAAAGAGAAAGAAATAGTCGTCGTAACCGCTATTGATTTGGATAAAGATTGGCCTTGTAGCGATTGTAAATAATTAAATGTAAGATGGGAAATTGAGATTCAATGTGTGGAAACAAATTGGTATTTTTAAGACGTTATTGAAGTGTACTTTTACTGAAATATAAGTAAAAAAAGAAAGAAATTGTAAGATGAAGTTTAAATCTTTTCTGGCAAAACCGTTTGCCGTTTATATACAAAAGCAAATTAAAAAAGGAATGATGACTGCCGTTGCAGACCAAGAAGCTATGTTGATTTCGTTGGTAAAAACTGCAGGCAATACCCTTTTTGGAAACGATCACTTATTTGATCAAATAAAAACCCACCAAGATTTTGTAAAGCTAGTCCCGATTAGGGATTATGAGGCTTTTAAACCTTACATCGAAAAAATAAAAGAAGGGAAACACAATATTTTGTGGAAAGGGCAACCCATTTATTTTGCAAAAACAAGTGGTACTACCAGTGGTGTAAAATACATTCCAATCACTAAAGACTCCATACCAAACCACATTAATACGGCTCGCAATGCATTGCTTTGTTACATGGTTGAAAGTGGCAATACAAAATTTGCGAACGGCAAAGTGATCTTCTTAAGCGGTTCACCAGTGTTGGAGAGAGTTGGCGGTGTGCCAACGGGCCGCTTGAGTGGCATTGTAAATCACCACATTCCGCTTTATTTACGAAGCAACCAGCTTCCAAAATATGAAACAAATTGCATAGAAGACTGGGAAGAAAAACTGGAAAAAATAGTTGATGAAACTATTAACGAAAACATGACGCTGATTAGCGGGATACCGCCTTGGGTGCAAATGTATTTTGATAAACTGGAAGAACGGTCAGGAAAAAAAATAGGCGACCTTTTTCCCAACTTTAGTGTAATGGTGCAAGGCGGCGTAAATTATGAACCATACAAAGCTAAATTAATGGAGAGTATCGGTCGCCCTATTGACACTATCGAGTTGTACCCTGCAAGTGAAGGCTTCTTTGCTTTTCAGGATACACAAAAAGAAAAAGGTATGTTATTGAATACCTGTAGTGGTATCTTCTTTGAATTTGTTGCGGTGAATGAGCTACAAAATGACAGCCCAAAAAGACTCACATTACAAGACGTACAGATTGGAGAAAATTATGCGCTCATTATTACAAACAATGCAGGGTTATGGGCATATAATATTGGCGATACTGTAAAATTTGTTTCTCTTAATCCTTATAGAATAGTGGTTACGGGTAGAATAAAACATTTCATTTCTGCCTTTGGAGAACATGTAATAGTAGAAGAAGCGGAACATGCTATTTTAAAAACAACTATGGAAGAAAATGTGCGCATAAATGAGTTTACAGTAGCACCCTTTGTGGCACCTGACAAGGGGAAAAGTTACCACGAATGGTTTATTGAATTTGAAGAGTTGCCAAAAGACCTGAAACAGTTTGCTCAGAAACTTGATGATAATCTAAGAAATAAAAATGCTTATTACGACGATCTTGTAAAAGGTAATATTTTAGATGTATTAAAAATTACCCCGGTTCAAAAAGATGGCTTTAAGCATTACATGAAAAGCGTGGGAAAACTCGGTGGCCAAAACAAAGTGCCCAAACTAAGTAATGATAGGGAAATTGCAAAAGGTATTGAGAGCCTTATGCCTACAAATTAGTTCAACAGGGTTAAGTTTCTTTAAGGTTACTTTATGATTATATGATTATTCGGCAAAAAATAAATGACTAAATTGCCGACTTACTACATTCAACAACTACTGAATTTATGGCTGAACAGGGGCAAAAAAGGCGCATTGCAATTTTCGGATCTACAGGTTCTATCGGAACACAGGCCCTCGATGTTATACGCACACACCATCATGTTTTGGAGGCGGAAATTTTAACTGCACATAGTAATGCTGATCTCCTCATTAAACAGGCTTTAGAGTTTTTGCCAAATGCAGTTGTTATTGGCGATGAAACAAAATATGAGCAGGTGAAAGAAGCACTTGCGCAGACATCTATAAAAGTTTTTGCAGGTGAAAATGCTTTGGAAGAAGTGGCAGATTTTGATACATATGATGTAATGCTTACAGCTATTGTTGGCTTTGCAGGATTAAAGTCGACACTAAAGGGCGTAAAAAAGGGAAAAGTGATAGCACTTGCCAACAAAGAAACATTGGTTGTTGCAGGCGATATTGTAATGCAACAGGCTTTTGAAAACAGGTCGCCTATTATTCCGGTAGACAGCGAGCATTCTGCTATTTTCCAGTGCCTTGTTGGCGAGGCCAGAAACCCCATAGAAAAAATAATTCTTACAGCCAGTGGTGGTCCATTTTTAGGAAAAAAGCCAAACTTTTTGGTTAACGTTAAAAGAGATCATGCCCTGCAACATCCAAACTGGAGCATGGGTGCAAAAATATCCATTGACTCTGCAACCCTTATGAACAAAGGGTTAGAGATGATAGAAGCCAAATGGCTGTTTAATTTAAAACCAGAACAGATAGAAGTGGTGGTGCACCCTCAAAGTATTGTACACAGCATGGTACAGTTTGAAGATGGCAGTATGAAAGCACAAATGGGTTTGCCAGATATGAAGTTGCCAATACAATACGCTTTGGGTTTTCCTGAGCGGATGAAAAATGATTTTCCAAGGTTTAGCTTTAAAAAATATCCCAGTCTTACTTTTGAAGAACCGGACTATAAAACATTTAGAAATCTTGGGCTTGCAATAGATGCTTTAAAAGCAGGTGGTAACAAGCCATGCGTATTAAATGCGGCAAACGAAATTGCAGTGTGGGCTTTCTTAAAAAATCGGATAGGTTTTTTAGATATAACAGCCGTGGTAGAGAAAACAATGGAGAAAATACCATTTATAGAAAATCCTACAATAGATGAATATTATGAAAGCGATGGTGAGGCCCGTAACTTTGCCGCAAGCGTAATGAAGATGTGAAGAAAGTTCTTCATTTTAAATTATACAAAAAGTTTAATCAAAAATTCTATTATTAATAATTTCAGTCTCAATACTAACATCTCAATACTCAATACTTATAATGATACTCTTAGCAATTAATTGGGGCAGTGTAGGTTTAAAAGCTGCTCAACTTCTTCTTTCTCTTTCAATTTTAGTAGTCCTGCACGAATTTGGTCATTACATTACCGCAAAATGGTTTAAATGTAGGGTTGAAAAATTCTATCTTTTCTTTGATCCATGGTTCTCTATATTTAAAAAGAAAATAGGAGATACTGAATATGGTATTGGCTGGCTGCCACTTGGTGGGTATGTAAAAATATCTGGAATGGTTGATGAGAGCATGGACAAAGAACAACTAAACAAACCTGCCGAGCCATGGGAATTTCGCAGCAAACCGGCTTGGCAACGTTTAATAATTATGCTTGGTGGTGTTACCGTAAACGTACTCCTGGCGTTTATTATTTATGCAGGTATTTTAATGCATTGGGGCGAAGAGAAAATTCCTAACTCATCATTAAAGAACGGTGTGTGGGTATCAGATTCTTTGATGTATGAAATTGGGCTGCGAAGTGGCGATAAGATAGTGTCCGTTAACGGCGATTCAATTAAATATTTTGATGATGTTGCTAAAAAAATATTGTTTAGTGGTGGTGGCAATATTGAAGTACTTCGGAATGATAAACCAACCAACGTAACAATACCGGTAAGTCTTATCGGACAACTTGTAGAGAAAAAAAGATCTAAAACACCCCTT
>JBBRPX010000095.1:0-12972 GCA_038227505.1 Chitinophagales bacterium | reverse complement strand
CAAGGTAAACGTTCCACAAGTGATCGCAATACGCCCCCTCTCGGTAAAACAAAAATATTGAAAAAAAGGGAAAAGATATTAGGTTTTTAAGATAGTACCTCTTCGCTACAATCTTTTTTGTTCAAAGGCAACAAAAAAGTATTTCTGCTGCTATCCCGGCTATGCGGGGCTGGAGAGGGTCTCTTTTAACCGGGTCCTTACAATTTTATTAAATTTTTTTCAATACATTTAATTTATAAAATCATCGCATCGTCACTAACAAAGCAACATAATACACCAATAGAGACTTTAATTTCCCAAACCTTAGTAGAAGGAAATTCAGTACGAAAAAGTACCTTATTACCTTATTGCAAAATAGTTTTATCTTTTTTTCTCAGCGTTTAAATTGATAAGATAATAAGGTTTTCAATTTTTGGCCGTTTTTGGTGTTCAGCGCTGGTAAGCAGCTAAGCGCACCAACAATCTTGGCCTAAGACTGCCATACTAAATGCATATCATTGCTTATTATCACAAAAACATACAGTTTACCCTAATTCTCTTTTAAACAAAATTGGAATTTTTTTTATAATGATTTTTTTAAATTTATTTTCCTTTAAAAAATGGTACCAATTTCGAATTGTTGCTTTGTGAAACTGAGGTCCTCCGGTATAATAAATGTTTGTCATATATTTAGGAATACGAAAAATTAATGGCTTATGTAGATAATACTTCAATTGTTGTTGGTACGCTAGGCGCTCATCAGCGCTGCATACCAACAATGGCAGCAAGCCTATGTTTGAGGAGACTGAATAGTTACGAAAGGTTTAAAAAAAGAAAACCTGCGAGATAATATGACAAATACGGAACTTATTTTAAATATGCTTGCGGAAGCATCAACCAAAGAAATATCTGCAGCAGTAACCCCAAAAGATTTTCAGGAGAGTAAAATAGCAGCCAAGCAAGGAGGCAATGTTGTCAAAGTTGCCATGAAAGAACTGGAAGCAAAAACAGGGGAAAAAGTAGTAACTAAATTGAATGCAAAAGATGTATTGAAAGCTGCTATACCTGCAAAAATAAAATAGTACTTGAAACTAAATGAATAACGTTTTATTTTCAAATATTGATCAAATCCTACCTATGTATTGATTTACCTAAATCATAAAAATAATACTGGTAAAAAGAAATAGCTCACTATTAATATTACGATTACCTCCTGCTTACTTGCCTCTTGCTCAATTGTTTTCTTTGCCGTTAATCATCCGGGAAACTATACCACCATATTTTGTCATGTCTGCTCTTATAACGCCAACGATATGGATTACAAAGTATGCATACAATGCCCATTGCACAACACCATGTGTTTCTTCAGCAAAACCACGCACAGGATCTAACCATTTAACATCTTCAAAAGCAAGTACAAGACCCGTTGTAGCCATAACAATAAAGAGTATATAAAATATTGCGTAGCTGTATTGTACAAACAGGTAATGCTTTCTTTCTTCAATGCCGGCGGGGTAACCAAGTGCCGAACTTATCCTCGCCGCCAGTTTTTTTTCCTTTGACAATTTTATTTCAATAATGATACGGCTGAGTATTAGAAAACTAAGAGCGAAACCACTAAACTTATGAAGCGTCCATAATTTATCACTGTATTCATGAGCTACATTTCGGGCCTGGTCTCTGGTTACAACACCTCCTTTTTCATGCACTTGGTCTTGAACCAGGCTGATATTATCATCTGTCGTAAATATAGTTGACGCTAATATTACGGTCATCATAGAAAAAGTAATAAATAAAAATGTAAGCCAATGCCATATCCTGATAGATGCAGGCTTGGCAGTACGAAAAAAAGTGACTTCTTTGTTTGTTAAATCGGTTGACATTGTACAGGTAGTTTTATTTATTATTTTATTTTGTACTTAAAAATATACAAGACAAAAGTACGAGGTAATATGCGCTACATTTATCTTTTTGGAAATGAATGCCAATATTTAATACCTAATCCTGATAATTGTTTGTACTGTTTGGATTTTGTTTCTATTTATCATCTTTGGTCAACAATCGTTTTTTGAGATGGAACGCTGCTGAATATTTTATTCATTCAGATATTAGTTATGTGCAGTTATAGAGCAAAACCAAACTTACAATCAAGGCCTCTGTTTGTATATTGATTTATTGTTTTTTTAATGTATAAAAATCGATACGGCTTTTAATAATTCACCCATAAAAGTGAAAATTATACGCTAAGAAATTTCGCTTTTCGTCATTGAATTTTTGTAATTTAAATCAATGACCACGAATTATTTTGCAGAAGAATATTATTCTTGCTGGTAATTCCATCATTTTTAAAACAGTTTTCATGAAAGAAATTCTTCTTTTTTTATTTTTATCTCAACAGGTATTCGCACAAAATATTGCAACCGTTGACAAAGTACCAAGGCACGAGTTCGTCATTAAAAACTTTACCACAGAAGATGGGATTATTTTACCCGAAGCACATGTGGTGTATGGTACCTATGGACACCTGAATGCCGCACATAGCAATGCCGTATTGCTACCATCACATTACATGGCAGATCGACATGGCTACGAATGGCTGATAGGCAAGGGTAAGGCACTTGACACAAGTAAACTTTTTTTAGTAACAACGGAACTTTTTGGTAACGGGCATTCTTCTTCGCCGAGTAATACGCCAGAACCTTTTCATGGTCCCCGTTTTCCCGTAATGAAGATTCGTGACAACGTAGAAGCCGTGCACCGATTACTGCTGGAAGATTTAAAGATATTGCATTTGCGTGCCATCATTGGTTTTTCGATGGGGGCTCAACAAGCTTTTCAATGGGCAGTTAGTTATCCTGATTTTGCTGACCGAATTGCTGCAACTGCAGGCACTGCAAAAACTTATGGGCATGGTGTTGTACGTTTGGAAGGACAGATTGCGGCACTCACTGCTGACGGTACTTTTAACAATGGAGATTATACTACTCCGCCGGTTAAAGGCATTGAGGCATTTAGTGTTGTGTGGACTGCATGGTTATACTCGCAGGAGTGGTGGCGCAAAGAACTCTGGAGGGTGGGAGCTAAGCCTGGAACTACTTTTGAACAGGTGTTGAATGAGTACAGAACTAATTTTATTTCGGGCGCCGATGCTAACGATTTGATTTTACAAATGCGTAGCTGGGAATATCATAATGTTGGGACTACCAAGGGATTTAATGGCGATGCCGAAGCAGCGCTGCGTTCTATAAAAGTTCCGTTTTTATATATGCCTTCTGCAACAGATTTGTACTTTCCTATTGGGGATGCCCGATACGAATCAAAGTTTATAAAGAATGTAACTTTTAGACCAATCCCATCTTTATGGGGACATACGGCTGGCGCAGCTAGCAACCCCGAGGATTCTATATTTTTAAATGAAAATATTAGGAGGTTTTTGAAGTAATAAGTTTATTCGTTTTTGATGGTGGCATAAATATCAGCAAATCATAAATTCAAAATTGATTTTGCTTATAAATCGGATGTATTTATCGAATAGATATTGCTTTTAAAATGTACTTAAAAGGGGATAAATGTTTCCCCTCAAAAGAATAGCTTTAACCTCTAACTTTAGTAATCAAAATAATATTCCATGAAACGTTTTTCCTTGTTATCAATTTCCTTGATTTTTTTAACTTTTGCTATCGATGCGCAGCAAACGCAAAAGCCGCCATTGCATGGAAAAAACTGGATGGCCATTACTGGTAAGCCTTTGGCAGCAACTGCGGGGTCTATTATATTTGAAAAGGGTGGAAATGCGGTTGATGCAGCCTGCGCTATGCTTGCCGCAACCTGCACCATGTGGGATGTGCTTAGTTGGGGTGGTGAAACACAAGCATTAATTTATAACCCTAAAACAAAAAAAGTAATTGCTATTAATGCTATGGGTGTAGCACCAACAGGTGCAACGGTTGCATTTTTTAAAAGTAAGGGATACAATTTTCCACCGGAGTATGGTCCGTTAGCAGCAACTACTCCGGGTACGCCAGGTGGTATTTGTTATATGCTTTCTCAATATGGCACTATGAGTTTGAAAGAAGTGTTGGCGCCCGCAATGGAACTGGCAGCAGGTTATCCTATAGAAGCGCAAACTGCCAACAGTATGGAAAGAGATAAGGCAAAAATTAAAGAATGGTCCTATAGCAAAGCAGTTTTTCTACCGCACCTTGGAGAAAAAAGAGAAGCGCCGGAAGCCGGTGAAATATTTGTACAAAAAGATTTATTGGAAACATTAAATAAAATGGTTTCGGCGGAACAGGATGCATTGAAGAATGGAAAGAATCGAATAGATGCTATCATGGCTGCATATAATCGTTTTTACAAAGGCGATATTGCAAAAGAAATTGTTAGAAGCTCGCAGGAACAGGGCGGCTTGTTTACTATGGAAGATCTTGCAAAATGGAAGCCGGTTGAAGAAGAACCTTTGAAAGTAAATTACAAAGGCATTGATGTATATAAGTTACAACAATGGACACAAGGCCCTGCATTGTTACAGGCATTAAATGTGTTGGAAAATTTTGATTTGAAAGCGATGGGTTATAACAGCGTAAAGTATATTCATACACTGTATCAAACAATGAACCTCACTTTTGCTGACCGCGACTTTTACTATGGTGATCCACTTTTTAGCAATAAACAACCAATGAAAGGTTTGTTGAGTAAAGCATATGCAAAGCAACGTGCCGGCCTAATCGGATTTGAAAAAAATGATCCTTCTGTTGGCCCGGGGGATCCTTACCCTTTTGAAGGAAAAACAAATCCTTATACAAAATTATTAAAGCAAAGAGGCTTTACACCTGACAGCAGTAAAAGAAATTTTGCTCCTGCACATGATGTTCAGGATGGATCAGGCATGTTAATAAATCCTTCAAACCAAGCTACTGATTTGGCAATAAATGACTTTAAAAATCCTCAACTTAGTGACGAAGTTTCAACGCACGGAGGAACTGCAGACGATGCTCAATATATGGATAGATTATGGCGTGGCACAACGAGTGTAGAAGCTGCAGATAAAGAAGGTTGGGTAGTATCCATCACGCCATCTGGCGGATGGTTGCCCGCTTGTATTGCAGGCCACACAGGCGTTGGTATGAGTCAGCGGATGCAAAGTTTTGTGCTTGATTCTACCATTAATCCTTTTAATGTAGTTGCTCCAGGCAAAAGACCAAGGGTTACATTAACTCCCACATTGGCAATGAAAGATGATAAACCATTTTTAAGTTTTGCTGTACAGGGTGGCGATACACAAGATCAAAACCTGTTGCAATTATTTTTAAATATGGTTGAGTTTGGTATGACGGTGCAACAGGCCTGCGAAGCTGCAAACATTAATACCAATCAATTGTGGTTATCACTAGGCGGCAGTAAAACGGACGACCGCAAACCAAGACCGGGGAATCTTTTATTAAGTAATACAACGCCTGAAGCTGTAAGAACTGAATTAAAAAAGATGGGCTATAAACTATCATTTGGTGATAGAACAAGTGGACCTATCAATGCTATCTGGTTCGATTGGAAGCATGGAAGTTTTTGGGGTGGTTCTTCTAATAATGGCGAAGATTATGGAATTGGGTGGTAGGAAAAATGGTAAATATTTATGAATATTGAACTGAATGAAGGTGTGATATTGGTGGTGATACGTTTGTAGTTATTTTTTTAACTCCTTATAAAGTACCAACGAACGCCATTGTCTAGACTAAATATTTTATCCGCATCCAAATATCTTTATAAAATCTTTATACGTCACAACTTTATTTAATAAATTATTTATAACGCTGCTGTTAACTTTACTTTTTAAAAGTAAGTATATCAATGGCAATTTTAGCAAAGCAAATAACCAGTATAAAGCAATATGTTTATTGCGTGCTGATGGTCTGTTTTACAGTTGCAGTCTCTACTATCTTTGTAAACAATATTGACTATCATATAACAGCTTTTTTTCTACTTTTAGTTGTTTCTGTAGCGGCTGTCCTGTTTGATATTTTACCTGTTCTTTTTACAGCACTCATCAGTGCACTTGCTTGGAATTTCTTTTTTATTCCACCACGTTTTACTTTTCATATTGACAAGGCAGAAGACCTTATATTTTTTCTGATGTATTTTGTTATTGCATTAATAAATGCCATACTTACAAATAAAATAAGACAGGCAGAAAAGGAATTTTTGATAAAAGAAGAAAAAGGTAACACTATTAAGCTGTATAACACTTTATTAAATTCTTTATCGCATGAGCTGCGAACGCCCATTGCTGCTATTATTGGAGCTACAGATAACCTTCAGAATTATAACAGCAGACTTACTGAACTAAATCGGTATGAACTAGTTGAAGAAATATCAAAAGCTTCCTTCAGGCTTAACCAGCAGGTAGAAAATCTTTTAAATATGTCCAGGCTGGAATCCGGAATTCTTAAACCCAAAAAAGACTGGTGCGATATAACAGAACTAATTTATGATACCGTAAAAAATGTAGAAGAAAATACGGGCAGTAAAAATATCAGTATCCAGGCTGATCCGTTTTTACCCCTTTTTAAGATTGATAAGACAATGCTTGAGCAGGTTATTTATAATCTTTTATACAATGCTGTTGTTCATACGCATATGGATGCTCGAATAGAAATTAGCGCTTTGTGCCATGCGGATATGCTTGAGATTATTGTTGAAGACAACGGTCAGGGGTTTCCTCCAGATGAAATTAAATATGTATTCGATAAATTTTATAGGCTTAAAAATTCCCGCGCAGGCGGCACCGGACTTGGGCTCTCTATTGTAAAAGGTTTTGTGGAAGCCCAAAAAGGGCATGTTACCTTAAGAAATAAAACTGACGGAGGAGCATCATTTAATATTAATATTTTAGCAGAAACATCTTATTTAAATCATTTAAAAAATGAATAGCGCCATTATATTGATCATAGATGATGAAGTGCAAATGAGAAAATTGCTTCAGATAACTTTGGAAAGCAACGGCTATCGTTTTCTAAGTGCAGCTACAGCAAAAGAAGGTTTGGTTGCAGCCGCCACACATCCACCTGATGCAATTCTTTTGGATTTGGGTTTACCTGACGAAAGTGGCCACGATGTATTAATCAAGTTAAGAGAGTGGTACAGTAACCCTGTTATTATTTTATCTGTGCAAAATAGTGAGGAAGATATTATAAAAGCGTTGGATGCAGGCGCAAATGATTATCTGGTAAAACCGTTTCGAACCGGCGAGTTACTTGCCAGGTTAAGATCTGTAATTAAAGTTAAATCAAACGACGAGTCGATACCTGTAATTAATTGCGGAAATTTTGAAATTGATTTTGCAGCAAGGCTCGTAAAAAAACACAACGAAATAATTAAATTGACTGCAACAGAATATGCGTTGCTGTCGCTCTTAATAAAAAATGAAGGAAGAGTACTTACCCATCAGTATTTATTAAAAGAAATTTGGGGACCAGGTTATATAAACCAGTCGCAATACCTGCGGGTATTTATTGCACAGCTCCGTAAAAAAATTGAACATGATGCCAACAGGCCAGTACACATTATTACAGAATCCGGCGTAGGATACCGGTTTGTTATTGTGTAATGTAATTACCAAAAATATAAATATTTTAAAATGAACTCAAATTCAAAAAGTTTGAACAGGGTTTCTGCTGCCTCCCTTTTAATAGCACTCGGAATTATTTATGGTGATATCGGTACAAGTCCACTGTATGTTTTAAAGGCAATTGCGGGGGAAAGACAACTCGATGAAACCCTTGTTTATGGAGGTGTTTCACTTATATTCTGGACACTGGTTTTTCAAACAACTTTAAAATATATTGTACTAACGTTACGAGCAGATAACCAGGGAGAAGGCGGTGTCTTTTCTTTGTATGCTTTGGTACGCAGGTACAATAAGTATTTAGTTATACCAACCATACTGGGTGCTACTACTTTGTTGGCCGATGGCATCATTACTCCGCCTATTTCAGTTGCATCGGCCATTGAAGGGTTAAACTCCGTAAACGGATTAGAAAATATAATTGTGCCGGGCAATGCGCTTACCATTGGTATCGTTGTTGCCATCATCTCTGCATTGTTCTTTTTTCAACGATTTGGTACCGCCATTATTGGTAAATTTTTTGGTCCTATAATGGCCGTTTGGTTTAGCATGTTGCTTATTTTAGGTGGTATACAAATTTTACATCACCCATTCGTTTTAAAAGCGCTTAGCCCCCATTATGGGTATGATTTGCTGGTTCACTACCCACATGGATTCTGGTTGTTGGGTGCTGTATTTTTATGCACTACCGGTGCGGAAGCTCTTTATTCAGATCTTGGCCATTGCGGCATTAAAAATATTAGAATTACCTGGGTGTTTGTAAAAATTGCGTTGGTTATAAATTATGCGGGGCAGGCTGCGTGGATAATGAACCAAAAAATTCCAAAACTAAATGGCTTAAATCCTTTTTTTGAAATGATGCCGCATTGGTTTCTTTTACCCGGTATTATTATCGCAACACTCGCCACCATTATTGCATCGCAGGCATTAATCAGCGGATCGTATACTCTGATCAGTGAAGCTATGAATCTTAATTTTTGGCCAAGAGTAAAAGTTAGGCAGCCGAGCGATGTGAAAGGGCAAATATATATACCTAGCGTAAACACCATTTTATGGTTGGGCTGTGTTTTAATGATTATTTATTTTCAAACTTCATCTCACATGGAAGCTGCGTATGGTTTTTCAATTACCATAGCAATGATGATGACAACTATATTACTCAATTATTTTTTGCTGTATAGGTTAAAGTGGAACAGGGTTTTGGTATTTTTTATTATTGCGGTATTTGCTATAGTAGAAGTTTCATTCTTTATTGCCAACGTTGCTAAAATTAAAGAGCGGTGGATGTTTCTCTTTTTTGAACTCTTTATTTTTATGACGATGTATGTTTATTACTATGCACGTAAAATAAACAACAGGCTAGTAAAATTTGTGGAACTTGGTAAATTCACAGAAAAAATTATTGAGCTAAGTTGTGATGAGGAAATCCCAAAATTTTCTACCCATCTTATTTATCTTACAAAAGCCAATAACCGTGGGCAGGTTGAAGAAAAGATTATCAATTCCATCTTTGCAAAAAAGCCTAAACGTGCAGATGTTTATTGGTTTCTGCACATAAACAGAACGGAGCAGCCATTCACTTTATCATACGATGTGAGCGAATTAATTGATGACAAGGTTTTTAAAATAACCTTGAACGTGGGGTTTAGAATACAACCACGAACTGAGTTGTATTTTAAAAAGATAGTGCAGGACCTTGTTGCAAAAAAAGAACTCAACCTCCATATAAGAGCTGATGGTAGCAGTAAATACAATAACCAGCCAGATTTTAAATTTGTTGTAATAGAAAAATTTCTATCTGTTGAAAATGAGTTTGCATTAAAAGAAGGGATGATGCTAAAAAGTTATTTCTTTTTAAAAGGAATGGGGCTGAGTGACGAAAAAGCATTTGGTCTTGATAAGAGTGATGTGGTTGTGGAGCAAATCCCGCTGCTTTATCAGCCGGTAGGCAAAATTGATTTAGTAAGAATATGAGCGCATTAAAAAATAAAAAAGCAAATTAGATGAAAATAATAATTTTTATGCTGTTTACCTTTCCTGTTATTTCAGCATTTGGGCAGGATACATTACAAAATAAAATCCCTCTGGAAGGTATTGAAACAAACTGGCAAAACGGAAGTGATAGAAGGGACTCTTCGGTTTTTCACGGTAAATATTTTATTCCAAGTATTATGCTGGATGTAAACTATACACACTCTTTTAATAATCCTATTGATAATACAGTTGTAGGTTCTACCGCACTTGCACGCAATAACGAAGTACAACTTTCACACTTAAATGTGGGCGGAGATTTTATTTATAAAAATGCCCATGCCAGAGTAATGTTACAAATGGGTACACGCTCAATGGTAATCCCCCGCAATGATTTAAGCCCATACAGAGGGCAATATCAACTCGCAGATGTGTATCGGTATTTAAGCGAGGCCTCTGCAGGTTATCACTTTAATAAATGGTATGGCATTAATGTAGATGCAGGTTTATTTCTCTCCTACATTGGTCTAAATTCCTATTATCAAACGGAGAACTGGGAATACCAGGCGTCTTTTACATCTGACAATACACCTTGGTATTTTAATGGATTAAGGATACAAATATATCCGACAAAAAATTTAAAGATAGAGCCTTGGTTTATTAACGGGTGGCAGAGCTATGGTAAATTTAATAAAATGCCTGGTGTTGGTGCAAATGTTACGTATATACCTAACAGCAATATTAAAATGCTCGCCAATAATTATTATGGCGCAGATGCGGCCGCAATACCTGGCAGAAAAAGATTTCATTCTGATAATAGTTTTTTGATGCGCTATTTTAATAAGCCTGCAAATAAAGGAATTACCAAAGCTGCATTTTCCATTACCGGCGATTTAGGTTTTGAAAAAGGGGGAGGTGTAAACGGTTTTAAAGATGGTGCGCAAGGGCCTGCGCAATATTTTGCAAGTGCCATGTTTTATAACCGTGTTTGGTTTGCAAAAAATAAATTTGCCGTGACTGTGGGCGGTGGTGTAATGAAAAATCCTGGGCGTTACCTTGTGCTTTATCCAACAGGGCAGGCAAGCCCTTTGCCAAATCCTACCAACCCAACACAAACAGAAGGAGCATTTCCATTTAGCGCAAACCCAGGCGATAAATTTAGCGGTTGGGACGCTTCGGCAGGTATTGAATATATGCCCAATCAGAGCATTTCTTTTAAAGCTGAATTCGTACATCGATATGCGGGCGTTCCTTATTTTGCCGGCAAGGGAGGTGTTACTTCGCCAACCGGTTACACATTTACATCCCTTCCGCCTTACTGGCGTCCAGACCTTGTGCAGACCGAAAACAGGATTGTTTTTGCCATGCTCTTTAGATTATAAAAATTATTCAAATAACAGTTTCGGAAATGCAAGATGTTCATTGTAGAAACTTAATATTTTTAGCTTGCCCGGCTCCGTAACAAAGCGAAATATTTATATTCATGTTTAAAACTTAATAATCAGTACCGATTAAAGATTAATCGATGTTATGCAAAAGAAGAGATAAAACTTTTGCAAAAATTGAATTAGCTAAATTAAAATAGCTGGCTCTTATTTTTTATAAAGTTGTTTTACTGAGCAGCCGTTCCTTTACGCCGTTATACCACTCGTTTTTTAAAATACTTAATACAATGCTATCCCGCCTATCGCCTTTGTGCGTAAGCGCATGGCTTCTTAAAATACCTTCTTCAATACAGCCAATACTTTTCATAGCAGCTTTGCTTATTTCATTATTATTATCTGCTCTAAATTCTACCCTGTCCATACCAAGTTCTTCAAAAGCAAAAGTGAGCAATAAGAGTTTGCAATTTTTGTTTAACCCCGTTCCCTGAAATTTTCTGCCATACCAGGTGTAGCCAAGTTGCAAGGTTTTATTGGTAGGTTGTATATCATAAAATCTGGTACTTCCGGCATATTTCTGGGTGCGTTTATCGAAAACAATAAATGGATATTCAATGCCTGCAAAGCGTGCGTCAAATGCTTTTTCCATGTATTGGGCCAGCCCCATGCTGCCTGCGGCAGAAAATAATGCGTATTTCCAAAGCTCAGGCTCATGCAGCGCAAAAGGCAAGAGATTTTGATAATCATCCTCGGCCAGGGGCGTTAACCTTACCACATCATTCTCCAAAATATAAGTTTTGGCTATATCAAAATCACTCATTTGTAAAACTGTTTATTTAATATTAAATTTAAGATGCATTTATGTCAATAGTTATACATTTCTTTTATTCGCATTGGTAATGCATTTCATTTTACATTTGCATCTGTTTTTAATAAGCCTTTGGGGCTTTTTACAGTACGCTAAATTTTTACTTCGTGTCCAAACACATCAACAAAGTCTCTGCAGCAGGAATTATTATTGCACTCGGTATTATTTACGGCGATATTGGTACATCTCCTTTATATGTTTTTAGTGAAATTATTAATGGTAAAGCAATTGATGAGTTACTTATTATTGGTGGGCTTTCCTGCATTATTTGGACCCTCACTTTGCAGACGACCGTTAAATATGTAATCCTTACCCTAAAGGCCGATAACAAAGGTGAGGGTGGAATTTTTTCCTTGTATACTTTGGTAAGGCGGCAAAAAAAATGGCTCGTGTTGCCTGCAATGATAGGTGGGGCAGCGCTTTTGGCAGATGGAATGATTACCCCGCCAATTACGGTAACAGCAGCTGTGGAAGGGTTAGATAATTTGCCAATGCTGCATGGCATTGATTTAAAAACCATAATTATTATTGTGTTGGTTATATTGTCAGTATTGTTTTTTATGCAACAGTTTGGCACTAATTCTATTGGTAAACTTTTTGGACCGGTAATGATTGTTTGGTTTGGTATGCTTGCGGTATTGGGCTTTGCACACATAGCAGATGATCTCGAAATTTTAAAAGCTTTTAATCCTTATTTTGCCATAAAACTACTTACCCAATATCCCAAAGGGTTTCTGCTTTTAGGCGCTGTTTTTTTATGTACAACTGGCGCCGAGGCCCTGTACAGCGATCTTGGGCACTGCGGTCGGGCAAATATTAGATACAGTTGGATATTTGTAAAATCTGCCTTAATACTTAATTACCTTGGCCAGGGTTCATACCTGCTGCACAATTTTAGAGGGACTGTTTTTGCAACAAAAGAGTTGTTGGAGAACCCCGTCTTTATGGTCGAACACCCTACTGCTATTATAATGAGCAATCCTTTTTATGGCTTAATGCCTGATTGGTTTCTTACCATAGGAATTATGATTGCAACAATTGCAGCAATTATTGCAAGCCAGGCTTTAATTAGTGGTTCGTTCACATTAATTAGTGAAGCCATTCGTTTAAATCTTTGGCCACGCATGAAAATAAATTATCCATCAGAAGCT
>JBBRPX010000094.1:0-13024 GCA_038227505.1 Chitinophagales bacterium | reverse complement strand
TTGGCGCTTTCCATTTTATCTTACTCCTCGTGGCATATCATGCTTAACTAAGCAGCTGCCATTGTTGGTGTGCAGCATAGGATGGAGCTTAGCGCACCAACAACATTCGGAAGCTTTCTTTTTTTCAGGCGAAAAGCTGGTGCGAAAAGTCCTAAATCAAAACACTAACAACGCATTAAAAAGCCCGGCTCTGTGAACCGGGCTCTCTGCGTTTTTACCTTAGCGTGCTTTTTTCTTTGGATCCGCTTTCTTCTGTGCTGAGCTTTTCTTTTTAGTAGGCTTGTTCTTTTTAGGTTCTGCTGTCTTGTTGGGCATACAATTAAATTTAATGTTAGTGAATTATTTACTCATGGCTTTATAGTATTTCTTCCCGTTCCTTCATGTTGTAATTTCAGAAGAAGAAACTATGCAGCACAAGCATAAAGGTATGCCTATAATGATAAATACCATATTCCAAACCTTGCTGGCGCTTTCCATTTTATAATAGTCTTCGTTACTCCACTATTATTACTTCCCCGCAATGTCTCAGCCCTTGCCGGAAGTTGCGTACTATCGCCTCAGGGAGAGATGGCCCCCCAACCACATTAGGCTAGTTTTCTTTAATCCACCACATCTACCAATTTAATCATTACAACTGCAACACTTTTTTAACCCGCCGACTATTCGGCACAAAACTATTTACATAGTAGCTGCAGTAAACAAAAAGGCCCTCGAAATTTTAGGGAAGTCTTACGACCAAGTCATCAATAAACTTTTGTTTGAATCATCGCCAGAAATGGAAAGAGGGTTAAGAAAATTTTTTAATGAAATATATAAAATTGGCGAACTTTTTATTGACAAAGAAATGCCTGTTCAACCAAAGCATAAAGAAGACTCTAAAATGGCTTACTATCATATGATCCTTCAGCCTATTGAGATCTTAATAATAAAATTTACGGTATTTCAGCAATTGGCACAGAGGTAACAGACTTTGTGAAGTCCCGAAAACAATTTGAAACAAGTGCACTATTGAGCCGTACCATTTTAGAAAGTACACCCGATTGCCTAAAAGTACTAGACCCGGAAGGTCGGATCCAATACATGAACTACAATGGGCTTTGCCAGATGGAGATTGATGATTTTTCAGTTTTTAAAAATAGAAATTGGAGTACCATTTGGGGCGAAAACTCAGCGTTGGCAAATGCATCTTTAAATCAGGCATTAAAAGGAAACATTGCGCAGTTCTCTGCCTTTTGCCCAACTGCCAAAGGCACGCCCAAATGGTGGAATGTTTTAGTTTCTCCTGTTCGTAAAGCTGGTGGACCAGTTGAGCAAATTACTGCTGTTTGACGAGATATTACCGAACAAAAAAAAGCCCGGGATGCATTAGATAAAATGGCATCGCATTTAAAACTTGCCACCGACTCAGCAAATGTTGGCGTTTGGTCATTAAACATACAAACACAAAAATTAGAATGGAGTGCCCTGCATAAAAAAATGTGGGGGTATGATGAAAAACGCATCGATCTTTTTTATGAAGACTGGCACAAACTAATTCTACCTGATTATAAAAAACTGGTCTTTCATAAAGTGGAAGATGCCAGAATAAATCATAGTCTATATGAGGTAGAATATCGGATAAAAAGACCAGATGACCAGTAGATTCGATGGATGAAATCTGTTGGGCAATTTTATTATAACAAAGAAGGCGAAGCTGAAACCCTTACAGGTATAAGCAGGGATATTACACAACAAAAAAGTTTTACAGACGGGTTAGAAAAAAAGGTTGAAGTACGCACAACAGAAATTCGAATAAAAAACAGAACTTTTCAATCGGCTGAAAAAATTGCCAAATTTGGAAGTTACAAATGGAACTTGAAAACAGGTGCATTGGAATACTCCCACAATTTGCTTCGATTGTTAGATTGTGAGCCAAATGAATTTGAACCATCTTATGAAAAATTTTTATCTTTTATTCATCCTGATAATGCTGAGCAGGTAATAAAGAACGGTGAAGCAACAATGAAAACAGGTGTATTGGTTGAAACTCCTTACCGCATTATAAGCAAAACCGGAAAAATAAAACACCTTCGTTCAAGCGGAAATTTTACAGATCAACATGATGAACAAATTCTTATTGGTACAGTGCAGGATGTAACAAGCGATGTTGAAGCAGCTGAATAGTTAACAAGAAAAAATATTGAACTGGAATTTGTGAACGCTGAACTCGCTTCCTTTAGCTATGTAGCCAGCCACGATCTGCAGGAACCTTTGCGCAAAATTCAAACGTTTAGCAAGTATATATCAGAAGCTGGTAAACTTTCAGAAAAAACCCAGGGTTATTTTAACCGCATTATTGCAGCAAGCGAGCGCATGCAAAACCTCATTGTATCGCTGCTCGATTTTTTGCACACTTCTTCAACTAAGTTAAAGTTTGAACCTTGTAACTTAAATACCATTATCGAAGAAGCCAAGGACAATCTTCAACTTAGTATCAACGAAAAACAAGCGGTAGTTGATTATGAAAATCTTCCAACAGTCAACGGGTCTCATATTCAACTTTTGCAGCTTTTTACCAACCTTATTGACAATGCTATTAAATATCGCCGACCTCACATCACACCCTATATTAAAATTTCTGCATCAATTGTAAAGGGAAATAATATTGCGCATTCATCTGCCGATAATAGAATAGACTACCATAAAATAATTCTTGCAGACAATGGCATAGGTTTTAGAGAAGAATACGAAAGTAAAATCTTTGAAGTATTTCAGCGCCTGTAAGGGAAAAACGAATTTTCAGGCACAGGAATTGGCCCGGCCATTGTAAAAAAAATTGTAACCAACCACAATGGTTTTTAATAGAAGCAGGGCAAAAAGATATTGGCGAAATATTTACCATATACCTGCAAACAGTCTAACCACCGGCAATTTTTATCTTCAAAATCAACAATTAAGTTAGTATTTTACAGGAGCGGCGTTATAGCCGCTCCATTTTTTTATAACTTGCCATATAAATTTTATAAAATGATCAATAAACCCTTAATCATCAAAAAAGTCATCTTTTGTGCAGCCTTTCTTTTCGCTGCAGCCACAACTTTTGCACAAAAAGCCACGGGCATTCATTTGCTTAAAACCTACCATATTGGAAGTGCTGGTGGGTGGGATTATATAGAAGCTAACTACGGTAATAAAATTTACGTTAGCCATGGTGCTCAGGTAAATATTTTAAATAAAAGCAATGGCGATTCGGCAGATGTTATTGCAAACACAACTGGGGTGCACGGTATCGCTTTTGATGTAGCGCAAGGGAGAGGTTTTACAAGCAATGGCAGGTTAAACAATGTTACTGTATTTGATGCTAAAACAAATAAAGTAATAACACAAATTCCTACAGGGCAAAATCCTGACGCAATTATGTACGAACCCTTTTCAAAAAAGATAATTACCTGCGATGGTCGTAGCAATACTTTGTCATTATTAGATCCTGTAAAAAATATAATGTTAGATAGTGTGAAAGTGGGGGGCAAACCCGAAACGGCTGTGAGCGATGAGGAAGGAAAAATTTATGTGAACATAGAAGACAAAAATGAAATTGCTGTAATAGATATGAAGACATTTAAAGTGACGAACAGGTTTACACTTGCACCTGGCGAAGGCCCGACCGGCTTGGCAATTGATACAAAAACAAAAAGGATTTTTGCAGGCTGCGATAAATTGCTTGTAATAATGGATATTACTACCGGTAAAGTGGTAGATAAAATTACGATTGGCGATGGTTGTGATGGTGTGGCATTTGATGAAGACACAAAAAACATTTACACATCAAATGGCGATGGAACGATGAGCGTAATTCACGAAGACAACAAGAACAAATTCACGCTAACAGAAACCATTCCTACAAAAAAAGGCGCAAGAACAATTTCTTTAGATACAAAAACGCATTTATTATATTTACCAACTGCAGAGTTTGAACCTGCGGATCCAAAAGCAAAGGGTCGCCCGAAGATGATATTAGGCAGTTTTCAGGTATTGGTTTATGGTAAATAAATTAGTAGTTGTGAAAAAAATTACCATATTCTTATTCGGATTTTTTCTCTTTTTGTGTGGGTATAGTCAGCAAAATAAATTGCAATATTATGTTGATAATGCTCTGCAAAATAGTCCGCTTTTAAACGATTATAAGAACCAGCTTCAAATAAATACTTTTGATAGCCTGCTCATAAGAGCCGGTTTAAAACCTCAGGTCAATTTTGCAAGTATAAATTCTTATGCGCCTGTGGTAAAGGGTTATGGTTTTGACAATGCCATAACAAATGGTACAAATGTTTCTGCACTTATTGGGGTAAATAAACAGTTTGTAAACAAAAAAAACCTAGCAGCGCAATTCGACAATTTAAATTTACTCAGTCGCAGTATTTACAACAATGTAAAAATAACGGAGCAAGATCTAAAGCGCAGCATCATTAACCAGTATATAACAGCTTACGGTACGTTGTTGCAGGTAAATTTTGGCAACGAAATAAAATTACTGCTCAGCAAAGAAGAAGTAATTTTAAAAAAGCTGACGCAAGGGAATGTTTATAAACAGGCAGATTATCTGGCTTTTTTGGTAACACTTCAGCAGCAGGATTTTACAGTGCAGCAATCTACCGCCCAGTACAAAAATGAAATTGCAATACTCAACTACATTACTGGTATTGCTGATACAGCCGCCGTAATGCTTGATGAGCCTGATATAAACCTGCCTGCAATTTTAGACAGTAGTGCCCAGGTTTATTTGCAGCAATACAGCATAGACAGTTTAAAATTTATAAACAGCAAACGCCTGGCAGACATTAATTACCGTCCAAAAATTGGTGCGTCTGCAGATGCGGGTTACACCTCATCACTTACAGCGATGCCTTACAAGAATTTTGGCGCAAGTGTTGGGGTTAGTGTAATAGTTCCTATTTATGATGGTAAACAAAAGAAAATACTATACAATAAAATTGATGTACAGGAGAAAACAAGACAGGCAAATAAAAGTTTTTTCCTAAACCAATACCGGCAGCAGACACTCCAATATACCCAACAGTTAAATGCTGCTGATGCCATTATAAACAACATCAACGCACAGCTAAAATACACCCAAACACTTATCGATGTTAATGAAAAATTGCTTGCAACAGGTGAAATAAAAATTACAGATTATGTGCTTGCTTTAAATAATTATATCAATGCAAAAAACCTCATTACACAAAATAAAATAAACAAGTTTCAACTAATTAATCAATTAAACTACCGCACCAAATAACATTATGCGAAAGCTATTTATTTTATTAATTGTTGCATCATTTGCTGCATGCAAAGCTAGCAAACATGCCCCCGAGGCTGAGGTTGCAGAACCAAGAACGCCGGTAACTGTTGAAACAATAAGTAATGTGCAGTTAGCGCAATATTTAGAATTGAATGCAACTTCTTCCTATCTACAAAAATGGATTGTTCGTTCAAACGCAACTGGCTATCTGCATACAGCCAATGCAACTTTAAACAAATTTGTAAACAGTAAGCAGATCCTGTTTACCGTAAAAACAAAAGAGGCACAGAGTATCGGCAATTCTATAAATATTTTAGATAAGTCTTTTAAATTTTCCGGTATAAATAATATCGCTGCAAATGTTAGTGGCTTTATTTCGCAGGTAGATCACCAGAGCGGCGATTATGTATTAGATGGTGACCAGCTTGCTGTAATAACAGATACCAAAAGTTTTGTTTTTTTAATGGATATGCCATACGAGTTAAGACCTTATGTTATCAATAAAAAGCAATTGCAAATGATGTTGCCAGATGGTGAGTTACTCATGGCTTCAGTTGCCGGGACATTACCTTCCATGGATCCTTCATCACAAACACAACGCATTATTTTAAAAGTAAACAGCAAGCACGCCTTGCCTGAAAATCTTATTGCAAAAGTCCGCATTGTAAAATCATTTTCTGCCAGTGGAAATTCATTGCCCAAAGCCGCTGTGCTCACCAACGAAACTCAAACACAATTTTGGATCATGAAAATGCTGAACGATTCTATTGCTGCAAAAGTTCTTATTAAAAAAGGGATAGAATCTGATGGTAGAATTGAAATCATTGCTCCTGTTTTATTACCTACTGACAAGGTTTTAATTACAGGTAATTATGGCTTAAACGATACAGCAAAAGTTCAAATTGTTAAAGAATAACCGATGAAAAAATTCTTTATCACCCACAAAAATCCTTTGTCGGTTTTATTGTTGTTAATAATTGCTGCCGGCTTTTTTGCGTACAACAAAATGCAGTCATCTCTTTTCCCCGAGATAACTTTTCCTAAAATAAAAATTATAGCAGATGGTGGTTTGCAACCGGTAGATAAAATGATGGTAACTGTAACCCGGCCTTTAGAAAATGCTGTAAAACAAATTCCAGATCTTACCATGATACGCAGTACCACCAGCCGTGGCAGTTGCGAAATATCTGCATTTATTGCTTGGAATGCCAACGTAGACCTAAGCCAGCAAAGAATAGAATCTAAAATTGGCGAAATAAGAAACACACTGCCCGCCGATGTTTCTATTACCGTTGAAAAAATGAACCCGAGTATATTGCCGGTAAGTGGCTATACCCTCGAGAGCCATAATAAGTCTCCAATAGAATTAAAACAACTCGCCGTTTACACAATAAAACCATTCCTTAGCCAGGTAAATGGCGTGGCAGAAGTAAGAATAATTGGTGGTAAAACAAAAGAGTATCGGGTAGAAATGGATGCCCAAAAAATGAGTGTCCTATCTATAACGCCGGATACGATTAGCACAGCTTTGAATGCAACAAACTTTATAAAAAGCAATGGGCTGCTGGCAGATAACAGGTATTTGTATTTAACTGTTACCGATGCTACCATACACTCTAAAACTGATCTGGAAAATATTGTAATAAAAAATGATGGAAAAAGAATTACCAATTTAAAAGACATTGCAAGCATACAAATTACCGAGGCAATAGAATACACAAAAATAAATGCCAATGGGCATGATGGAATTTTAGTTGCCATTGTAAAACAACCCAATTCAAACTTGGTAGCTGTATCATCCGATATGGAAAAAAAGATAATTGAATTGCAAAAGATATTACCTGCCGGCGTTACCATAAAACCATATTATGTACAGGCAGATTTTGTAAAAGAATCTATCAAAAGTGTGAGTGATAGTTTGCTTGTGGGACTATTCTTAGCCATTGTAGTTGCTATCATTTTCTTACGTTCATTAAAAGCGAGCGCTACTATACTTATTATCATTCCAATTACACTGGCACTTACGGTGATCGTTTTGTATGCCATTGGGTATAATTTTAATATTATGACGCTGGGTGCTATTGCAGCAGCAATTGGGCTCATCATTGATGATGCAATTGTGGTAGTTGAGCAAATACACCGAACCCATGAGGAGCATCCATTAGAAACAAATTCAACCATTGTAAAACAAGCTATACAATATTTATTTCCAGCAATGGTCGGTTCGTCAATTAGCACCATTGTTATTTTTATACCCTTCGTTTTAATGAGCGGTGTGGCAGGTGCTTATTTTACGGTGCTCACCAACACAATGATCATTACATTAATCTGTTCATTCTTTGTAACATGGATAGGGCTGCCGGTTGTATATCTATTATTAAGCAAAAAGAAACGTCATTCAACAAAGCAATTGTCCGCTAAAGAAATAAAAAAGCAAGCGGCTGTGCACGAAGTAAAGAACCAAAAATGGGTGGGCTTTTTCATAACCAAACCATACCTTAGTTTTATATTTATTGTATTCCTTGGATTGTCTATTTATTTTATTTTACCAAAGTTGCAAACTGGTTTTTTGCCTGAAATGGATGAAGGAAGCATCGTGCTGGATTACAGTTCGCCACCCGGCACTTCTTTGGAAGAAACAGACAGGATACTGAGAGAAGCAGAAAAGCTAATTACAAAAGTGCCCGAGGTAGAAGCATATAGCCGCCGCACAGGCACACAAATGGGCTTCTTTATTACCGAACCCAACAGAGGAGATTATCTTATTCAGTTAAAAAAGAAAAGGGATAAAACTACCGATGAAGTAATCGCAGAAATTAGGCAAAAAATTGAAAGTACACAGCCTGCTTTGCGCATTGAATTTGGACAGGTAATTGGAGATATATTGGGCGATCTTACAAGTGCAGTGGAGCCTGTGGAGATAAAAGTTTTTGGTAACGATGCCAACAAATTAAAAGAATTATCGGTACAAATAAAAAATGTAGTAGATAGCGTAAAAGGAACGGCAGATGTATTTGATGGAATTGTTATTGCCGGCCCGTCAATAAGTATTGAACCTGATTATACTAAGCTTGCACAGTTTGGTGTAACACCTGCAAATTTACAAAACCAGTTGCAGGCTTCTATGGAAGGGAATTTGGTTGGAAATATTTTTGAAAATGAGCAGATAAACAATGTGCGTTTGGTCTATCCTAACAGCCGAACACTTAGTGTTACAGAACTTAACAGCCTCCAGATATTTTTACCGTCCGGAAAATTAAAACCATTAACAGCACTTGCAACCGTAAAAGTAAATGCAGGCGATGCAGAAATTCAACGGCAAAATTTGCAATCAATGGGTGTGGTAACCGCAAGGCTCGATAACAGAGATTTAGGTAGTGCTATCAACGAAATTCAGGCAGCTATAAAATCGAAAATAAATTTCCCGCAAGGTTATAGTATTGAGTATGGCGGCGCTTATGCAGACCAACAGCAATCTTTTAAAGAATTATTAATGATATTATTTACCGCAAGCCTTTTGGTTTTTGGTGTGATATTGTTTCTTTTTAAAGATTTTAAAATAGCCTTTGCAATTTTATTAATTGCCTTGCTCGGCATATCCGGTAGTTACATTGCTTTATTTTTAACAGGTACGCCATTAAATGTAGGTAGCTATACAGGTTTGATTATGATCGTTGGTATTATTGGCGAAAATGCCATCTTTACTTTTTTACAATTTAAAGAGTCGCTGGCCACCAAGTCGGTGGATGAGTCAATTATATATTCAATTTCAGCAAGGTTACGACCAAAATTAATGACTGCTTTGGGAGCTATCATTGCATTACTTCCACTTGCTTTAGGCATTGGTACCGGCGCACAATTACACCAACCATTAGCCATTGCAGTTATTGGTGGGTTTATCATTGCATTGCCGTTGCTACTCATTGTGCTGCCTGCAATGCTAAGACTGTTATATAAAAATCACAAAGAAGAAATGGCTGAGAAGACGGATGACACTGTTAGTTATTCTATTTAATGGGTTAAGCAGCTTAAGCGAACCTGTAGCGAACCTACAGGGAAGGTACAGGGAAGATTATCCGCAGTAACTCCTCATTTTCTCCCAGTCAACTATATAAAATTCTCTTAGCTCCCATATTGTAACTTTATTTACAACATGCTTTCAGGGCAAGCGGAAATTTGTAAAATAGCTCACATCATAAAAATGCCTTTTTCTTTAAAGCATCGAAAAATTAAAACAATCCAAATAACTCTTCGCTATTAAATTTGTATACTTACCATATAAATAGTTGTACTCTACGATGATTAAAATAATGCTCTTCACTTTTTTACCCTTTCTATGTTTTTCGCAAATGAACAATAAAGATTATCCCGTTTATTCAGGCACCGATCTGGGTGTTACTTACAGCCCGACATCGACCATTTTTAAGGTGTGGGCACCAACAGCCAGTAAATTAATGTTGAAGCTTTACAAAACAGGTACAGGAGGTAGCGCCTTTCAGGTAATTACCATGCAAAAGGCGCCAGAGGGCATTTGGCAATACAATATTAAAAAAGATGTAAAAAACGTGTACTATACTTTTCAGGTGGAAGCTGATAGCAAGTTATTGCAGGAGACACCTGATATTTATGCAAAAGCAGTAGGAGTAAACGGGCAACGGGGCATGGTTGTAAACATGGCAGAAACAAACCCTGCCAACTGGCAAAATGATAAACGACCTGTACTTAAAAATGCTACAGATATCGTATTGTACGAGGCGCATGTGAGAGACTTATCTATCAGCAAAAACTCAGGAATAAAAAACAAAGGAAAATTTTTAGGTATTGCAGAAGCCGGTACAAAAAGTATAGACGGTTTAGCCACAGGGCTTGACCACTTAAAAGAAATGGGTATTACACACCTGCATCTCCTGCCTTCTTTTGATTTTAATTCTGTTGATGAAACAGCGCCCAATGCAAAATACAACTGGGGCTACGATCCGCTTAATTACAATGTGCCCGAAGGCAGTTATGCAACCAATGCATACAATGGGAAAGTGCGCATAAAAGAATTTAAGCAAATGGTGCAAACCCTGCACGCCAATGGCATAAGGGTTATAATGGATGTAGTGTACAACCATACATCTAATAAAGAAACGCCCTTTAACCAGTTTGTACCTGATTATTTTTACCGTAAAAAAGCTGATGGTACCTACTCAGATGCTACCGGCTGCGGCAACGAAACAGCATCTGAAAAAGCGATGATGCGAAAGTTTATGATTGAATCAGTAACGCATTGGGTAAAGGAATACCATGTAGATGGTTTTAGGTTTGATTTGATGGGTGTGCATGATATTGAAACCATGAATGAGATAAGCGCTGCGTTACATAAAATTGACAGCAGTATTTTTATTTATGGTGAGGGTTGGACGGCTGGTTCAACGCCAATAACTGAAGAACTGCGTGCTGTAAAAAAGAATGTTTATAAATTGAATAACATTGCAGCTTTTAGTGATGATATAAGAGATGGCTTACACGGCCCATACAACAACGTAAAAGAAAAAGGATTTGTAAGTGGCGGCACGGGATGGAAAGAAAGTATAAAATTTGGCATCGTCGCTGCCACGCAACATCCACAAATAAATTACGCCAATGTAAATTATTCGAAAGCACCATGGGCAAACGAGCCATCGCAAACCATCAGTTATGTTTCTTGCCACGATGATAATACCTTGTTTGATAGATTAAAGCTTGGCAACCCGCAGGCATCAGAAGCAGAAATAATAAAGATGGACAAGTTGAGCCAAACAATTGTACTTACATCGCAAGGTGTACCTTTTATACACTCTGGCGCAGAAATGTTGCGCACCAAACAAGGCATTGCAAACTCTTATAATTTACCTGATTCCATCAACGAAATTGACTGGAGTAGAAAACTGACATACAGCAACGTTTTTAATTATTACAAAGGGCTGATCGCTTTGCGAAAAAACCATCCCGCATTTAGGATGCCCTCAACAACAATGATACAACAGCATTTGCATTTTACGGAAATGGAAGATCCTTTGCTCATCATTTATCAATTAAACAACCATGCAAACGATGATAGCTGGAAAGATATTATTGTGTTGTTAAATGGCGAAGCAAAAAATAAAACTATCACACTTCCTGCAGGTAACTGGATGTTGGTAGCTGATGGAAATACCATTAATGAAAGCAGCTTAAAACAATTGAGTGGAGAAATTGAGCTTCCCGCAACGGTGGGTTTTATTTTGCACAAAATGAATTAATAACAAAACCAAACACAAAAAATGCCCCGTCTTTTTTGCAGACGGGGCATTTCTTAAAAAGTATTATTTATCTTCTACTGATCTTAGAAAGCAGTCTCAATATTTCCAGATACAACCAAACAATAGTAACCATCAACCCAAAAGCACCGTACCATTCCATATATTTAGGTGCACCCATTTCGCTGCCTTTTTCTATCATGTCAAAATCTAAAATAAGGTTTAATGCGGCAATGCCAGTTACTACCAGAGAGAAAATGATTCCGAAAGTGCTGCCTTCATGCAGAAAAGGCATGTTCTCAAAACCAAACATCCGCAATACCATTACCACCAAATAAAATATCGCAATACCAACAGTGGCAGTGATGATAACTGATTTAAACTTTTCTGTTGCTTTTATAATTCTAAAACTATACAACAAATACATAGCTACAGCTACACCTAAAGTAAGCCCTACAGCATTTATAACAATATTTGGCGCACGCTCTGCAAAAGCGTTGTTATACATAGCCGATATAGCTCCTAAAAACAAACCTTCCAGCAATGCATAAATAGGTGCAAGAAATGGAGACCATTCCTTTTTAAATGTAATAACCAATGCTACGGCTAATCCACCCAATGCGCCGGTCCATATCATTCCATTTACGGAACCTCCTTCGGCAAATTGTTTCCACGAGTAAAAGGAACTTCCCAATACCATAATCAAGAGGAAACCAAATTTCTGCAAAGCGCCTCTCACCGTCATCGCATTTTCTATATTAAGCACATCTGGTATAACTGTGCTTGTAAACTTTTTTTCTGATAGAGCAGGGTTGCTCGATTGAAATAATGCCATTTTATAATTAGTTTTATTTACTAAAGGTACAACATCTACCTATTTTTTATAGTTGTCGTTCAGCCAAATTATTTACTGTTTAACGTATCTTTTACCAAATTTGGATATTTGCTTATCACATTAAATTCAAAGTCTTCCCGCTTTTTTAAGCGAACAATAAAACGGCGTAAACTAGCTGAATCTTCTGTTGTTTTAAATGTTCTGTCGTGGGCAAGCAATACCAAATGGTCTGCTGTTTTTGTACGCTTTTTTGCAAAGGCGCTGTCTATCATATTTACCATTTCGCTGTCTGTTTGCACCAGCCTTTGCGCATCATTAAAGTGCCATTCCACATCCCACCCCACAGCAGTAAATCCTTTCCTGTAAAGGCTGTCGGCGGTGGTAGTAGATAATTTTATATCAGTACTTTTTATGTCGTTGGTGCGCCAGATGTTTCTGCCCGGTGTGCGCACAATGCCCGTGCTAAAATGCAGGCTGTCTGCACTTCGCTCAAAGTCCTGTACGGCACTGTCTGGCTCGCTGTAAAACTTGTTAAAATTATTTCTAAACGCATGCGAAAAGCTATGGTTAGCAAGTTCAAAATAATTACATGCTTTTAAGGAGTCATACATATTTTGCTGCGTGCGGCTGCCGTAAACATGCTCACCT
>JBBRPX010000093.1:0-13029 GCA_038227505.1 Chitinophagales bacterium | reverse complement strand
GCAAAGAAAACCAGTTTGATTTGGTAAAAGCAAAACAAATTTGCGAAGCAGCTTTTGCAAAGTTTCCCAAAAGTGAAGGTGGAATAAATTGCAAAAACCTTATTAATCAAATTGAAAAACCCTCACTGCATTTTGATGTAGAAAAAGTAAATGTGCCCGCACAACCATTCCGTGCACTCGTTACTTTTAAAAATATTGGTAGGGTATATTTTAGAATTGTGCAAACCAACAGAGAAGAAATTAAACGCTTAGAAAATAATAACAATTATGAAAATGTATGGCCTTCTATTGTTGCATTAAAGCCTATAAAAAGTTGGAGCGTAAACATACCAGATCAAAATGATTTTCAGCAGCATGCTACAGAAATAAAAGTGGAGGGTTTACCTGTAGGAACATATTATTTACTGGCAAGTATTAAGGAAGATTTTTCACTGAATAATAATATTGTTGGTAGGGCTACTACATATGTGAGCAACATTAGCTACGTCAGCAATAACAAAAGCGAATTGTATGTGTTGGACAGAGATAACGGAAAACCCTTGGAGAAAGCCACTGTGCAGCTTTGGACGAATAGTTACAGTTACAGTACAAGAAAATATGAAGTAATAAAAGCCGGACTTTACACGACCGATAAAAATGGGTTTGTAAAAATAACAAAGCCTACAAATTATGAGAACCACATAATACAGGTAAAATATGACAATGATGAATTGTTTACTGATGATGGGTATAATAGTTATTATTACGATGATATTAATACAAAAAATAAAAGCACTAAAAGAACATTTCTCTTTACAGATCGTGCTATTTATCGCCCGGGACAAACCATCTTTTTTAAAGGAATAATGACCCAGACTGACGGAACAAGCAGAAAAAGTGAAATACTTTCTAACACAAAAACAGCAGTACAATTATTTGACAAAAACAATCAAAAGATTTCGAGTGTAAATGTCACAACAAATAATTATGGCTCTTTCAACGGAAGTTTTAAAATACCCGAAGGCTTGTTAAATGGAAATTTTTATTTGAAAGATACTTTCACATTATCTACCCAAAATATAAGTGTGGAAGAATACAAGCGACCAAAATTTTCTGCCGAAATAAAGAAGCCTGATGGAAGTTACAGAGTGAATGACAGCATACAAGTTACCGGTGCTGCCAAGGCTTATGCAGGTAATAATATTGATGGTGCAAAAGTAAGTTACAGAGTAGTGAGGGTTATTCGTTATCCTATTTGGTGGGGTTATTACAGAAGTATGTATCCGCCACGGGGAAGCAACGAAGAAATGGAAATTACAAACGGAATTACCAGTACAGATGCAAACGGAGAGTTTAGAATAGTATTTAAAGCAATACCGGATGAAACGGTTGATAAGAAAAGCCAGCCAACTTTCGATTACCGTGTGAGTGCAGATATAACAGATGTTAATGGTGAAACAAGGTCTGCCACAACTACTATTTCTGTATCATACCAAGCAATAGAATTAAATATTATTGCCGATGAAAAAATGCCCGCTGATAGTTTTAAAAATATAAAAATTAGTAGTACCAATGCAAATGGATTGCATGAAAAAGCCAGGGTAAATTTTACCATGTATAAACTGCAGGAGCCAAATAAAATGTTCCGTAATCGTTACTGGCAGCAGCCTGATCTGTTTGTAATGAACAAAGCTGAATATTATCAAAACTTTCCGTATGATGTATATTCAGACGAAGACGAAATGAACAAATGGGCGATAGGAGAGAAGGTAATTGATGTCAATGATACGACCGCTGCAAATTCATCATTCAACATTCCTAATCCATTATTGGTTTCTGGATGGTATAAAATAATAGTTTCAGGAAAAGACAAATATGGCGAAGAAGTAAAAACAGAAAAATTCGTACAAATCTTCCAATCAATCTCCACGTCATCCCTCTCCCTTGGAGAGGGAACGAGGGTGAGGTCAACCGCACCAATTACAATAAACACTGAAAAAGAAACCTCCCAGCCCGGCGAAAAAATAACCTACAAAATCACGACCGGTTTCGATAAAATATGGCTTATACAAAGTATTGTAAGGCAAAACGAAAATTATAAAATCACATATCCCACTGTTACGAGTAATGAAATATTTGCCAATGAGATTGAAGTAAAAGAAGATGATCGTGGAGGTATAAACATGAATTATGCTTTTGTAAAACACAACCGCATTTACACAGGTGCACAAAACTTTGCAGTGCCTTGGAGTAATAAAGAATTAAATATTTCGTACGAAACATTTAGAGATAAATTATTGCCGGGTGCAGAAGAAAAATGGACAATAAAAATAACCGGGGAAAAAGCAGAGAAAGTAGCGGCAGAAACATTGATAAGCATGTACGATGCATCGCTTGATCAATTTAAACCGCATGGGTGGGGATCGCTAAATAGTTTGTGGCCTCTAAATAATAGTTATTTTAACTGGACTGGAAATACGTTTATTGATATTGCGAGCAATGACAATGATCAAATCAGAACTGTATTTTTAAATGGATTAGAAAAGCAATATGATTATCTAATTAACAATGGATGGGACGAAATTTATTTCACAACGAGACGAGATATGCTAGGTTCGGTATTGGTAATTAGTAAGGATAACAAATTAGCTATGGCAGCCCCATCGCCTCCGCAGATTAGACAAATACAATTTACTCCTCCTAAAATAGTTTCAGATCAAGAAATAAAGAATATTGAAATTGATGCAATGAGTAATGCAAACCCGATTAATAAAAGTGAAAAATTAAGCTCATCTGCCAACATCCAAATCCGTAGAAACTTCAACGAAACAGCTTTCTTTTTTCCTGATTTAAAAACAGATGAAAAAGGTAATGTATCATTTTCATTCACTATGCCAGAAGCATTGACGCAATGGAAACTGCAGGTGATGGCGCATACAAAAGAACTGGCAAGTGCAGTGAGCAGCAAAACAATCATAACACAAAAACCTTTAATGGTACAACCGAATGCACCACGCTTTTTAAGAGAAGGAGACCGCATGGAATTTTCTGCAAAAATTGTAAATCTTACGGCGAATGAAATTACCGGTACATCACAGTTGGAATTGATAGATGCAGCTACCAACAAACCTGTTGACGGCTGGTTTAAAAATGTTTTTCCGCAACAATATTTTACTGTGCCTGCGGGGCAAAGTGTAGCGGTAAAATTCCCGATGGATATACCTTTCAATTTTAATTCTGCCATGTTGTACAGGATTAAAGCTATCGCAAAAGACGGTTCATTTTCTGACGGTGAAGAAGCTGCTATTCCAGTATTAACAAATAGAATGTTGGTGACAGAAAGTATGCCTCTCAATATGCGCAATACAACATCAAAAAACTTTACGTTTACTAAATTACTTTCCAGCGGCAACAGTACAAGTCTTACCAATCATGCACTCACTGTAGAATATGCAAGTAATCCTGCATGGTATGCAGTGCAGGCTTTGCCTTATTTAATGGAATATCCTTACGAATGTGCAGAACAAACTTTCAGTAAGTTTTATGCAAATACGCTGGCATCAAATATTGCCAATAGCAACCCTAAAATAAAAGCTGTATTTGATAAGTGGGCTGCTGCTCCCTCTCCTTCGGAGAGGGCGGGGGGTGAGGTTTTAATGAGCAACTTGCAAAAAAATGAAGAGTTGAAATCAGTCTTGCTGCAGGAAACGCCATGGGTATTGAATGCGCAAAACGAAACACAACAAAAGAAAAATATTGCTCTGTTGTTTGATATGATTCGCCTTGCGGCAGAAAAGAATAAAACGCTTGCTAAATTGAAAGAAATGCAAAGCAGTAATGGCGGTTTTACCTGGTTTAAAGGAGGTATAAATGATCGTTATATGACGCAATATATTCTTACAGGTATTGGACATTTAAGAAAACTAAAAGCAGTACAGGGCGATGATTACGCAGCATTGAAGCCTATTGTAGACAAAGCATTGCCGTATTTAGATGAAAGGTTAAAAGACGAATACGATGATCTTATAAAGTACAAAGCAAAACTTTCTGATAATCATTTGTCGTACACAGCTATTCAATATTTATATATGCGCAGTTTTTTTGATGAAACAAATATTGCAACAGCATCTAAAAAAGCCGTAGAATATTATAAAGGACAGGCACAAAAATATTGGTTGAGCCAAAGTAAATACATGCAGGCAATGACGGCGTTGGCATTGAATAGAAACGAAGATAATAAAACGGCAAAGGCAATTATCGAATCGCTAAAACAAAACAGCATAACCAACGAAGAAACGGGTATGTACTTTAAAGATTTTACAAAGGGTGGTTATTATTGGTACCAGTCACCTATTGAAAGCCAGGCAATGATGATTGAAGCATTTACTGATATTGATAAAAATGAAAATACAGTAAACGATCTTAAAACATGGTTGCTAAAACAAAAGCAAACACAACAATGGCCTACCACCAAAGCCACTGCAGAAGCATGTTATGCGCTTTTATTAAATGGAAGTGACTGGCTTGCGGAGGAAAAAGAAGTTGTAATAAATTTGGGTAATACCATCATAAAAAGCAGTGATGAAAAAACTGAAGCAGGGACGGGTTATTTCAAAAAAAGAATTGAAGGCGAAAAAGTAAAACCTGAAATGGGGAACATCACCGTGGAAGTAAAAAGTGTTGGTAATCAACCAATCAACCAAACTACAAGTTGGGGTGGCGTTTACTGGCAATATTTTGAAGACCTTGATAAGATAACTTCAGCAGAAACGCCGCTTAAACTGGTAAAGAAATTATTTGTTGAAAAGAACACAGATAAAGGTCCGGTACTGCAGGCTATAAAAGATGGAGATGAAATAAAAGTAGGTGATAAAATAAAAGTACGCATCGAACTTCGTGCCGACAGAGATATGGAATACGTGCACATGAAAGATTTACGAGCAGCTTGTATGGAACCTACAAACGTCATCAGCCAATACAAATACCAGGGCGGTCTAGGTTATTACGAAAGCACTAAAGATGCAAGCACCAATTTCTTTTTTGGTTGGTTGCCAAAAGGTACTTATGTTTTTGAATACCCAATGTTTGTAACACACAGCGGTAATTTTAGCAACGGTATCACAACAATTCAATGCATGTATGCCCCCGAGTTTACAAGCCATAGTGAAGGACTAAGAGTAAGTGTAGCTCCTTAAATTATTTTAATTTTTACTTTTATAAACCGCTGTATCAAACGCAGCGGTTTTTATTTTGGGCGTGCCCGCCGAAAAGGCGGGTCGGGCTTTTCACTACAACCTGTCTGCCGGAAGGCAGGTCTTTTGTTCGTTCCTCACAATCCGCCAAAGGCGGACCGCTGCAATCCCTCACGCTTTTACTACAAGGAGATTTAGTTAAGGCATTTTTTTCAAAAATCATTTATCTATTGCATCTCTAAAGTTGAAAAATGTTTAACCGCTGAAAGGCTGCGGTGGACGAAGCGATGTGCGTATGTATATGCGTGCACGCCAGCGGCGGCATACGCATATACATAAGTACGGTACAGCGTAGGAAACCGAACAAATGTTGAGTGTAAGTACAAGTTGAAAGCCCCAAAAAATTATAAAATTTGTGTTACATTTCCATGGTAAGTTTAAATCTAAATTCATTTACCATTTATCACACATACTTTACCATTCGTGAAAACGCAAGTCCCGTTCATCGTGAATGAATATGAAAAATTTTACAACCCGATATATCTTTACTGTATCAAAATAAACGGAGCAATGCTCTAACCAAAATGAACAATTTTATAGCGCACAAACTTTTTACTTTTCGCCAAAGAGTAAAGCCACCATCCTTCTAAACAGGCGCAATAAAGGCTGTTACAGTCTTTCTAAAATTTCAACTTTTTAAATGTAGAAGATGCATCGGAACATAATATGTTCCTGAATATTTTCATTTATATATTTTAATAATTTTCATCACACTAAAACAAAACTAAAATGGATTATCAACAATTACTGGCAAGCTACTGGTGGGTTCTTGCACTTTTATTTTCACTTATTTTTTACAAATTTATTTTACGTGTATTTTTTGGAATGGTGATTGTTCCAGAAAACAGACTCGGGTTGGTAACAAAAAAATTCGTTCTTTTTGGTGCCAATAAAGAATTACCTGATGGAAGAATAATTGCAACAAAGGGGGAAGCAGGCTTTCAGGCGAAAACACTTGCACCCGGTTTATATTGGGGAATGTGGCCTTGGCAATTCGGTGTGGACATGCAGGCGTTTACTGTAATACCGGAGGGTAAAATTGGCTTGGTGCTAAGCAATGATGGCGCTGAAATACCCACCGGTGCTATACTTGCACGCAGAGTTGACAGTGATAACTTTCAGGATGCTGAAAAGTTTTTGGATAATGGCGGACAAAAAGGTCGCCAGACTTCTTACATTACTGCAGGTACATACCGTATAAATAATTTTGCGTTTACCATTACAATTGCTGATATGGTCATCATTCACGAGAACATGGTTGGCATTGTAACATCGTTGGATGGTCAGCCAATTGAGAGCGGACAGATAGCAGGGAAGTATATTCTTGGGCACAATAATTTTCAGGATTTTGATACTTTTTTGAAGAACAATGGTAACCGTGGGTTGCAACCTTCAATTGTTCTTGCTGGTAGTTACAATATTAACCCGTGGGCAATTCAAATTGAAGAAGTACCGATGACGGACGTACCGATTGGTTACGTAGGTGTGGTAATTTCATACATTGGCGAAGATGGTAAAGACCTTACGGGTGATGGATTTAAGCATGGAAACATTGTTACAAAAGGACAGCGTGGAGTATGGATGGAACCTTATGGACCGGGTAAATATCCGTTTAACAAATACATTATGAAGGTTGAACTCGTGCCTACAACAAACCTTGTTTTAAACTGGGCAAATACAAGAAGTGAAGCACATCAACTGGATAAAAATTTGAGTACAATTACTGTTCGTTCACAAGATGGATTTCCATTTAACTTAGACGTTTCGCAGATCATTCACATACCTGCAAACGAGGCTCCGAAAGTGATTGCACGTTTTGGTAGTATGAATAACCTGGTAAGCCAAGTGTTGGAACCAACAATTGGTAACTACTTTAGAAACTCTGCACAGGACAGTGATGTAATTGCATTCTTGAGTACCCGTAAAGAAAGGCAACAAGCGGCAAAAGACAATATGAAAGAAGTGTTGGATGAGTACAATGTAAATGCGGTGGATACTTTGATTGGTGATATTGTGCCACCTGAAAGTTTAATGAAAACTTTGACCGACAGAAAGATTGCACAAGAGGAAGAAAAAACATACAGCACCCAAAGAATGGCGCAGGAAAAACGCCAGGGAATGGAAAAGGAAACAGCCATTGCAGATATGCAAAAAGAAATTGTGAAGGCACAGCAAAGTGTAGAGATAGCACAACGTACTGCAGATGCTGCAGTAAAAAAAGCAGAAGGTGATGCAAACAGTTTGCGCTTACAAGTAGATGCTGAAGCTACTGCTACAAAAATGCGTGCAAATGCCGAAGCAGAAGCTACTAAAGCAAGAGCAGGTGCGCAGGCGGAAGCTACAAAACTGAATGCCAGTGCAGATGCTGAAAAGATTTCTAAAACCGGTTTGGCAGAAGCTGAAAAGATTATGGCAATTGGTAAAAGCACTGCGGAAGCTTACGAACTTCAGGTAAAAGCAATGGGAGGCGATAACTTTACCAAATACAAAATAACAGAGGAAATAGGTAGAGGCCAGATAAAAGTAATACCGGATATTTTGATTGGCGGTGGCAGCGGAACCGATGGTGGTATCAACGGTTTGCTTGGTATGAAGCTGATGGAAATGATGGATATGAAGAAGATCGAAGAAGTGAAATAATCATCTGTTTAAATGGAAAATCCTTAGCAATTTTTGCTGAGGGTTTTTCTTTTTTAAAAACTTTAAAAAATTAAGCCATACAAGATGCTGCCAGCATTTTCATATATTCCAATCCTTTCGTTTTTGCAAAATCAATATTTTTTTCAGGGATAGAATCAGGGTCATCAAAGTTTTCCAAAGCTCTTGTAATACTCTCTTCCCGTAAAATATGCAGCATTGGGTATGGTGAGCGGTTCGTATAATTTGCCGCATCGTTTTCATCAGATCCTGCAAATAAATATTGCGGGTGAAAACTTGCGAGTTGATAAACGCCTTCGTAATCTTCTTTGGTAAGCAACCGTTCCCCTTTATCTACCAGATCTAAATACTGCAAAAAATCAATGAACCCTTCGGAGAAAATAATAAGCGTTGTTTCTATATTTTCGTTGCTGTTTAAAAATTCAAATTCATTAGCAAGAGCAGTTAGGGCAGTTTTAAAATCTCTTGTTTCAATTACAGTATAACGAATCGATTTTTTTGCCAATGCCTTTGCTGCAAACGGGCAAAAGTTACAGCCGATTACTATTTTTTTTATCCAGTTTTCTGTGTGGGTGATGATATGTTCTTGTTGAATAATATTAATTATTTATAGATTTAATTTTTCTAAAAAATATTTTGCAGAATTACAGTTTATATGTTGTGTAGCGCTCAAAACTGAAAAACCTTGTCTTATCATTCGTTTAGCAAAAATTGGTTTATTGTCGCCAATTCCTCTTCCCGTTTTCTCTAAAAATATTTCTTTTAGTTTTTCTCTCGGGTAGGTTTCTTTTTCAGGATTCTCAAAAGCGTAGTTTCTTTTAAATATTGATGATAGCATTTTACTATCTGCTAAAAACCATGCTTCAATTTGTTTAACGGAAATAATTACGACAATACCTTCTGGTGCATTTACTCTTTTTTTTGTTTTGCTTATACATTTATCTACATCCAAATCTGTTAGAATAAATATTTTTTCTGCACCATCGTCTTTTAAAATTTTAATAAATGGCTGAATATTTTTTGGTAATAAATTACCATTTCCTGAAGCATCTATTGCATTCACTAATTGCAGATTATTTTCTTGAAGAAGTATCTGGAAATTCTCTGATTCCACGATTATCTTTTCCGTTTCTCCTTCACAAATAAAACCAATTTTTACCATGGAACGCCTCCTCCCAAAGTATTGGTAAGCCAAGCTTCGTCCATTTGTAAACCATGCATATCTTTATCTTTCATTTGTTTTGCAACTGTAATTCCCTTTTTCTTATTTACTATAATTATTTCTTCGGGTTGAAGTAAATTAACAATGGTTTGAGAATGTGTATTGAGCCAAATATAATGCCCATCATCTGCACACTTTTTTCTAAAAAATTTAACCAGTTCTTTTATTGCATAAGGGTTTAAACCATTCTCTGGTTCTTCAATACAAAGAAATTGCGGCTCGTCAGTTTGGTAAATGGCGGTAAGTAAACAAAGAATATTATAAGTACCGTCAGAAATTAAATTCTTTCCAAAAGGCTTGTCATATCCTGCTTCATAAAATTGTAATATCGGTTTTTCACTTAGGTCTTTTTCTATCTTAATATCTGAAAACCCTGGTCTCAATAAATCCAACCACTCTTTTATTTCCAAAGCTTTTAGTGGATTTTCTAAAATTCTTTTTAAAACGTTTTCAAGGTTATCACAATTGAAGTTTAATTTTTTATCTGAATTGGAAAGGTTTAGCTTGTTAGCTTCTTTTGATGTAGTAAAAATTCGGGAGAAATTTTTGACGAATTGAGAACTAAATTTTGATTCATTTTGAATGCTAAAAAGTTCATTAATATCATTTGCCTTAGTCGATAAATTTATTTCTGTTTTATTTGCATAATTTCTCCTATAACTAAGGCAATTATCTGTTGCACTTTTAATTTCGATACTGCTGTCATCTAAATATTTATTGAAGTTCACAAACATTTTATCACCCCCAAATAAATCATCAATACCATTATAAAGCCATTTATAATTCAAATACTCCAAGGCTTCAAAAATGTTACTCTTTCCCACACCATTTGCGCCTACGAAAACAGTAAACGGATTAGGCTCAATCAGTCTAAAATTTAGCAATGATTTAAAATTATCTATTTCTATACTTTTAATTTTCACTTAGTAAAGTTAAAATAATTTTTGTTTTACATGATGTTGATTTATGAAGCTCTAAATTTTATCTCTTCATTTCCCCATTTCTATATATTTTTATTCCCTAAACTTTTAACTATGGCTTTACACATGACGGACGATCCCGATGGACAAGATGATTACGTTGATAATGGCGGCGGAGGTGGAGGCGGCAATCGTGGTGGTAGCGGTGGTGGCGGATTTAACCTTGGAGGATTAATTGGTTTTTTGCCGCTTGTTTTGGGGTTGTTTGGTAAAGGAAGAAACTCCGGCAATAATGGCAACGGTAACAGTGGCGGTGGTTGTGGCGGTAAAAGTCTAATTATTCTTTTACTCATTGGTGTGGCTGCTTACTTTCTTTTTTTTAAGGGAGGTTGCAATATGTTAAGCACCACTGGTGGTCAACAAAGCAATGGACAGTTTTCTCAAAGCGGTTATAATTTTGATGCAAACGAACCCAAAAAGGCACAGGTATATGAAGGGCTGGAAGATGATAATACAAAAAACCCATTGCCTGAAATGGTTTCGCTTGCAGCATTTGCACCCAGCAGACAAAACCAGGGTAAGCAGGGAAGTTGCGTAGCATGGAGCAGTACTTATGCGGCAAGAACTATTTTAGAAGCTGCAAGTACCAGGCAGGATCCTAACAGCATTGCTTACAGCCCAGCATTTTTATATAATAATATTGCGTTAGATGGTTGCCAGGGAGCTTACATTCAAAAGGCAATGGAGTTTATGCAGCAAACCGGCGCTGTACCTTTTCAGGATTTTAGGTATGATGAAAACGATTGCAGCCGACAGGCAAATGGCTCGTTGCAACAGGAAGCTTCTCAAAATAAAATACATGGTTTTCATAGATTAACAGAAACAGATGATGTAAATGGTATAAACATCCGTGCAGTAAAAGAACACCTTGCTAAAGATGCGCCTGTGGTAATTGGGATGATGGTGGGAGGAACATTTATGCAGGAAATGTTGGGACAAAAAGTTTGGCATCCCCAAGGTTCAGATAAGGATATGACAGGCTTTGGGGGCCACGCAATGTGTGTGATTGGTTATGATGACAGAATAGAAGGTGGTGCGTTTCAAATTATGAACAGCTGGGGACCTGAATGGGGACAAAACGGAATTGCATTTATCCGATACGGCGATTTTAAAAATTTTGTAAGGGAGGCTTACGGACTTGATCCTTTGCCAAAAAGAGGCGCTGCATTAAATGTTGCTTTTGAGTGTAATGTTGGTTTGTATAATCCAGATACAAAAACGCAGGTGCCATTAAAATTATCTGCCGGCAATGTTTTTAAAACTGTAACGCCTATAAAAAAAGGATCTCGTTTTAAAATAGAATTTAAGAATGCGGTCGAGTGCTATGTTTATCTTTTTACCCCCGCGGATGATGCTACGAAAAGCATTGTTTTGTTTCCGTATAAGCCTATACATTCAGCTTATTGCGGCATTACGGGTTACCGTTTATTTCCACGAAAAGAATCTATTACAGCAGATCAGGTAGGCAATAAAGATATAATGGGTGTGGTTGTAAGCAAGCAGCAGCTTGATTACAATGCATTAAACGCTGCCATAAACGCAAGCACAAAAACCGATTTTGCTTCCAAATTAAATGATGCAGTTTCTGCAAATGCTATTACCAATGTTTCATTTGGCAGCGGCGCAAACGGTAGCATGTATTTTAAAAGTGCAGCTGGAGAAAATAAAAATATCATTGCCTGTGTGGTGGAAATAGAGAAGCAATAAATGTCATTTATACACATTAAAAATCCCGGTTAAATATTTATTTTAGTCGGGATTTTTTTTGGGGAGCATCAGCAGTAAATATTAATTATACTTCAGTCTCCAGCTATACACTATTAGTTTTTTTTGCCCCAAAGGCAGGCAAAAAAAAGCTAGCCGTTTCTATCTGGGCTAGGCTCGGCATTAAATCATTATTCAACTTTTCTTACTAAATCGATAGACCTATCGAGAGGCCTATAAGGTTTTAAAACCTTATAGGGCTTGGAGATTTAAAAGGAGCGTGGTACTAATCTTTATTGGAGTAAATCCAAACATTTCTGTAAGCTTTCTTTCCATTCCGGAATCACTAAATTATAAGTAGATGAAATTTTTACAGTATCTAAAACGGAATAAGAAGGCCTTGCAGCCGGCGTAGGAAATTGTACCGTTGTTATTCCGTTTACAACACACTTGCTGTTTATTTGTTCGGCTATTTCTCTGGCAAAATCGTACCAGCTTATTTTTCCTTTGTTTGAATAATGATAAACGCCAGGTACAAAATTTTCAGATGAAATAATTTGCATAATGGCAAGGGCAAGGTCTGCAGCATAAGTTGGACAACCAAACTGATCATTCACAACACCAATCGATTCTTTTTCGCCCATTAACCTCATCATCGTTTTTACAAAGTTATTTCCAAAACTGCTGTACACCCATGCCGTGCGTATAATGATGGACTCATCATTTTCTTTTACCGCATTTATCTCTCCTTTTAATTTTGTTTGTCCATAAAAATTTACAGGGTTTGTCCGGTCATTTTCTTTGTATGGATTTGTTCCAGTTCCATCAAAAACATAATAAGTAGAAATATGAATAAAATTTGCTCCTTTATCTTTGCAAGCTTTTGCTATATAACCAACTGCTGTAGAGTTTACCAAAGTTGCGAGTTCTTTTTCTGTTTCTGCTTTATCAACGGCAGTGTAAGCAGCACAATTAATGCAAATATCTATATTGTTGTTTTTGAAAAAATCTTCAATAGCTCTTTCATCCGTAATAGAAAGTTGCTCTTTGGTTACAAACAAAAATGTATGACCAAGGTAATTTTTTTCCAGCTGCTGAAACTCTTTACCAACCTGTCCGTTTGCACCGGTTACTAAAATGTTTTTTTTTAAATTGGTATTATTGTTCATTGTATTCGAAATTATTTCTGCAATTTTCAAATGTTGGTTGTACCATATCTTTCTCAGAAATAATT
>JBBRPX010000092.1:0-13113 GCA_038227505.1 Chitinophagales bacterium | reverse complement strand
GGTGGCGTTTCAAATTACAATGTTTCAGTTACAGGCGCGGGGATAAACACAACGCCATCTTTAACCACAGGATCATCTAGCGTTACTGCAACATCGGCAACTGTACTGGCTAACATTTCTGCCACAGGTTGTACTTCTGTTACCTCTTACGGTTTCGAATACAGTACTGCTACAGGCTTTCTTGATGGAACGGGAACACAGATAAGTTCGTCCAATTTATCGGGAGGAAATTTTAGTGCAATCATTACAGGATTATCTCCCAATACAAGATATTATTATAAAGCATTTGCAAGAAACGGCGGCGGCACAACTTATGGTGCACAATTAGCTTTTACAAATACCGCCCTTCCGGTACAAATAGCCTCGCAACCGGGGCTTAGTTTTACTGAAACATTTGCTGATATTGCAAACTGGAGCAATTTCTTTATTACAGGCATTGGGGCAAATCATTTTAGTAGTTTAGGCGCTTCAGGGTCAGGCGGAATCCCGAATGGCACTACTTTAACTTCTTCTACATTTAGCTTTCAAAATGGAGGTACCGGCATTCCTAGTAGCTCGGGTGGTGTTCACAGAGGAACAGACCAAACGCCGTCTACGCAATCCATTCTATTACTTTCTACGGGTGGTACTGACAATTCATCGTCTGCAGCGATAGACTTTTATATAGATTTTACAGGTGTTAATGCCGGCACATTAAGTTTTGACTATGCAGAAGTAAATAATTCTACAGGCAACCGTAACGGTTCTTTGAGAGTTTATGCATCGGTTGATGGAATTACTTTCACTGAAATTTCATTCGCAAGCGTGTTGAATTTTACAAACAATATTGCTTTTAGCGGTTCAAAATCCAATATCGCACTACCTGCGTTTTTTGATAACAACCCAAACGCCAGATTACGTTTTTATTACAATAACGGAACGGGTGGCGTTTTAACAGGTGGAGAAACTAGTGTAAGTGGCAGCCGCCCCAAAATCAGCATAGATAACCTTACGGTAACGGGGGTAGCAACTACGCCTTGTACCCAACCAACTGCACCTGCAACTTCACTTGTGTTTGGTACTATTACTGATACCACAATCGCTGCAAGTTTTACAGCAGCATCTCCTTCAACAGATAACTATTTGATTGTAATGAGCAATAACAGTGCACTTATCAGTAATCCTGTTAATGGACAAATTTATAATATTGGAGATAACGTGGGTGACGGATCGGTAACAGCAAAGGGTTCTGGAACAACTTTTACCGCTAAAGGACTTACAGCGCTAACCACTTATTATTTCTTTGTGTTTCCAATGAATGCAATTTGTACAGGTGGTCCATTATATTACACAACAACTGTACTTAATGGTAATGCAACCACTATTGCAGGATTACCGACATGTGCAGCCCCTACAACCCAACCAACTAATTTAACTTTTAGCACAACTACAACTTCAAGTATTGCAGGTTCATTTACTGCGACAACTGCAGATCAATATTTAGTAGTAAGATCATTAGCTGCTTCGCTAGGTGCAGATCCTGTAAACGCAACGCTCTACAACATAGGTGATGTTTTAGGCAATGGAACGGTAGTACAAAGAAGTTCCTCAACTACATTCAATGCAAATGGCTTAGCTTCTAACACGCCGTATAATTTCTTTATTTTTAGCGCAAACAATCAGGGTTGTGTATACGGCCCAGCTTATAATATCACTACAGCATTGACGGGTGTGCAGTCAACTATCCCCTTGCCAGCTTGTGTAGCACCCGCTTCGCAGCCAACAAATTTAAATTTAACGGCTTCAAATAATTTAATTTCAGCAACATTTACGGGAAACGCCGGTGCTGATGCATATATTGTTGTAAAAAGTAGTTCTGCATCTTTGGGTGCAACTCCAAATGATAATACTGATTATGTAACAGGAGATATCTTTGGTAGTGGAACAGTAATATCGAACACAAGCAACACAAGTTTTCTTGCAACCAATTTATCTGCCGGTACTACTTATTATTTCTTTGTATTTGCTGCAAATAAAACATGTTCTGGTGGTACAAAATATTCAACACAAACACCACTTACTGCAAGTAAATCAACTACGAATAATCCAGTTAATAATTTTTATTTCGGTACGCTGCATTCTCACTCAGATTATTCAGATGGAAATAAAGATAACCCGGGTTTTACCCCAACACAAGATTATGATTTTGCAAAAAATTCGTTGTGCATGGATTACATCGGCATATCAGAACACAATCACTTTTCAACTGTTGATAATCCAGGAAATCAGGTAAGCAATTATCACCAAGGTTCAATCCAAGCAAATAACTTTACCACAGCCAATCCAACTTTTCTTGCAATGTATGGTATGGAGTGGGGTGTAATAAGTGGTGGTGGGCATGTGGTTGTTTATGGTGACGGGATGGACGATTTGTGGGGATGGGAGAGTGGTAGTGGCGTGTGGGGAGCAACCAATAATTATGATACTTATGTACCTAAAAGTGTTTACACCGGAAGCACAGGTCTCTTTAAAACAGTTAATGACAATATAACAAAAAATACTTTTGCAACACTTGCGCACCCTAACACTACAGACTTTAACAACATTGCGGGTATTGATTATGATGCTGTTGCAGATGCTGCAATTGTTGGAAGTGCAATAGAAAGCGGACCAGCATTTTCAACCAATTCCACTTATACAGATCCAGGTGCTTTTAAAGCGACTGAATATTTAACTTATTTCCAAACATTGCTTTCCAAAGGTTACCATATAGGACCTACAATTGATCATGATAACCACAACACAACATTTGGACGCACCACTACTTCCCGCACTGCTATTGTTGCACCTGTACTTAGCAAAACTTCGCTAGTTGTTGGAATGAGAAATATGAATTTTTACGCAACGCAAGACTGTGATACAAAAGTTGATTTTACAATCAATACGAAAATAATGGGGTCTTCAATATCTGATAGATTTGGGCCTAATATTTATGTGTCTTTATCAGATGCAACCACATCTGTTTCATCAGCAATTATTAGAGTAATGTATGGTGCGCCAGGTAGTGGTATAAATGCCGTGAAAATAGATTCAGCTATTGGAAGTACATTACAATTTACCGATGCAACTTTGGCAGATTTAGCCACAGGATATTACTATATTGATATCACAAATGGTGTTAGCAGAATTATAACTTCTCCCATTTGGTACACAAGAAACGATGGACTTACTGCGCTCCCTGTTAAATTGAGTGGATTTACAGTACTAAAAGCCGGCAAAAGCACACAGTTAGATTGGACAACAGAGCAGGAAACAAACAGCAGTCATTTTATTGTAGAGCGGTCTGTTGATGGAAGAAATTGGAACAGCATTTTAAGGATAAATGCCGCAGGCAATAGTAGTGTAGTGAGAACATACAGAACTTTTGATAGCATGCCTTTAAACGGAATTAACTATTACCGACTTAAGCAGTTTGATGTTGATGGAAAGTTTGAGTACTCAGCTGTAAAAAGTGTTGCTTTCAATATGGCTTACAGCATATCTATCGCACCAAACCCTGCAAGAGATTTTATCAATATATCAACAATAAGCAATCAAAATGTTGTTTTAAATATTCAGTTGGTAGATATTAGTGGGAAAATTTTAAGAACAATTCGATCATCACAATCTTTAATAACAATGAATACCGCAGGCATTGCAAAAGGACTTTATTTTATAAAAGTAAAAGATGAAAATACGGTTCAAACACAACGAGTAATTATTGACTAAAAAGAAATTATCTCCATAAAAGAAGCTACGAAGTTTGAAATTTCGTGGCTTCTTTTATAAACACTATTCCACAATTTCCACATCATCCTCATGAATAATCGTGGCATTTTTAAATCTTAAAATAATATTGGCAGTCGTCACTACATCTTTTTGGCAATAAGTAGCAATACGTTTCATATTTGTTGCCCTTTCTTCATCTGTACCAATGTGAAATAATTCTCCTACCATACTACCATCTATATCATCTTTTGGAGATGGCAAACCCATAGCCGCTGCAAGTAATTTTAGAGAGGTATAATTTTTATAATCACCAAAACGCCAATATTGAAACGTATCTACAATATTTGTTTCCCAAGGTTTCATATTTTGAAAATCCAGATAAGCTGGTATTCTTAAATTATTTACAAGAAGTCTTCGACAAATAAAAGGAATATCAAATTCTTTAATATTGTGACCTGCAAAACACCAATTGTTATTAAAACTTTCAATTTTAGAAACGGTTTGCAAAAAATCTACAAGTATTTTTTTCTCATCATTTCCATAAAATGATTTCACCCTAATTTTAAGCTGTTGTTCTCTTATAAAATAACCAATACTTATACATACTATTTTTGAAAACTCAGCCATTACACCTGCTCTCATTGGATAAAATTCTCCTGCCGTTAATCCTTCAGGTAAAACTCTTGCAGTTTTTTCTTGCCACAGTTCCTGCCATCTTTCGTCTAATAAATTAAATGATGCGGAAACAGAGGCTGTCTCAATATCAATTACTATTAAATCTTCCGTACGAATATTTTGCATGATTGTACAATTTAAGCAAAAAAAAACCTGCTCAAGAAAGCAGGCTTAAATTTATTTAATGAAAGGGCTTCTAAAAAGTTATTCCCGCTGAAATCTGTATTGCTTGGTTCTTCCATGTTTGTCGGTTATCAATACCGTTTACATCAGTTAAACCAAGTTTGTATCTAGCACTTAAATTTACAAAAGGTAGTTGTAACCAAAGCCCCCCTATTGCACTCCACTCAGCATTTTTATAAATATTTCCATTTGATTTTAGACTGTCTACTGTTTGTTTTAGCAATGCACCATAGGACGGTCCTAACTGTAATTTAACTCTTTTTGATGGGCCAACATTAATGTTTAATAACACCGGTATTTCCAGATAATTAAGTTTCGCTTTGTGTTGTGTGCCTCCCCCAAATAAGTCGTCATAAATAGTGTTGGTGTCATTTGTAAATTCAGATTCGCTTTGCACAAAACTTACCTCAGGTTGTATACCAAATGTTTTACTAAAATTAAACTGCGTAAATGCTCCACCTTGAAAGTTATATTTAAACCCATCAGTATAAGCCTTGCCTGTTATTTTATTAATATTTACGCCGGCTTTTGCCCCAAATCTAAAAAAGTTTTCATGGTCTGCATCAAGTTTTCCTTGAGCCAAAAGACCATTTGATAATACTATACACGTTACTATCAAACCTAGAAATTTCTTGCTTCTCATATAAAGGAATTTTAATTGTACACTTATTATTTAGAAATTTATTTTATAAAATACAAATGCGAAAAAGATTTTGACAAATCTGCATTTTACTACTACGCAAGTCTACATTTAATTTATCCGGTTCAACATTTATAAAAGTTATACATTTTACAAAGTTTCTTGTATAACAAAAAACCCGCTCTTTTCAGAACGGGCTTTTATCTTGATACTAATATCTCAATACTTGATACTGTTGTTAATCTTCAATCTTTACCTTACCTTTTGCTTTTGCAATGATCTCTTCAGATACACCGTTTGGCGCAGGTGCATAATGGCTAAACTCCATGGTAGAAGTTGCACGACCACTAGACAATGAACGCAGTTGTGTTACATAACCAAACATTTCACTCAAAGGAACTTTAGCTTTAATAACCTGAACACCATGGCGACTGTCCATACCTTCCAACATACCACGACGACGGTTAAGATCTCCAGTTACATCACCCATGTATTGGTCTGGTGTAAGTACTTCCACTTTCATGATTGGCTCAAGTAAGACTGGTTTTGCTTTACGACCTGCCTCACGGTATCCTTGCTTTGCACACAATTCAAAAGATATTGCATCACTATCCACATCATGGTAGCTACCGTCAAATATTCTTACTTTCATGTTTACAACAGGGTAACCTGCAAGTACACCACTAACCATACTTCCTGTAAAACCTTTTAATATTGGCGCAATAAATTCTTTAGGAATACTACCACCAAATATTTCATTTACAAACTGTATTCCACCCAATGGATTCAATGCTAACCATTCTGCATCTGCAGGACCAAGATCAAATGCAATATCACCAAATTTACCTCTACCACCTGTTTGTTTTTTATAGGTTTCTCTGTGTGTTATCAATTGTCTGAAAGCTTCTTTGTAAGCAACCATTGGCGCACCCTGGTTAATTTCTACTTTAAACTCACGCTTCATTCTATCAATAATGATTTCAAGGTGCAATTCACCCATTCCACTCAAAATTGTTTGTCCTGTTTCCTCATCTGTACGTACACGCAAGGTAGGATCTTCCTCCACCAATTTAGCAATAGCCATACCCATTTTATCAACGTCAGCCTGAGTTTTAGGCTCAATTGCAATAGATATAACTGGCTCTGGGAAGGTCATTGATTCCAATACGATCGGATGATCTTCGTGGCACAATGTATCTCCTGTTTTAATATCTTTAAAACCCACAGCTGCACCAATATCTCCCGCTTCAATATAATCTACAGGGTTTTGTTTGTTGGCATGCATCTGCATAATACGGCTGATACGCTCTTTTTTACCTGTACGGGTATTCAATACATAACTACCTGCATCTAAACGACCACTATATGCACGGAAGAAAGCCAGACGACCCACAAAAGGATCGGTCATGATTTTAAATGCCAAAGCACTAAATGGTTCTTTAGGATCTGCATGACGAAGAATTTCTTCTTCCGTATCAGGATTTGTTCCTTTTACAGCTTCAATATCTAATGGGCCAGGTAAATATCTTACCACTGCATCCAATGCTGTTTGTACACCTTTGTTTTTAAAAGATGAACCACACATCATCGGAATAATAGAAATATCAATCGTTGCCTTACGAATAGCTGCATGTACCTCATCTTCTGTGATCGTATTAGGATCATCAAAGAATTTTTCCAATAGTTTTTCATCATAATCTGCAACCGCTTCAATCAATTCCTGACGATATTGATCTACTTCTTCTTTCATATCCGCCGGAATTGGAACTTCTTTAAAAGTCATTCCTTTATCTTCTTCGTTCCATACAATACCTTTCATGGTAATTAAATCTACCACACCGGTAAAGTTATCTTCAGCACCAATTGGTAACTGTAATGGCACTGCTTTAGCACCTAACATATCACGAACCTGTTTTACCACGTTCAAAAAATCTGCACCACTTCTATCCATTTTATTTACAAAACCAATACGGGGAACTTTATATTTATTAGCCTGGCGCCAAACTGTTTCAGACTGTGGCTCCACACCAGATACTGCGCAGAACAATGCAAGCAACCCATCCAAAACACGAAGACTACGTTCTACTTCTACGGTAAAATCCACGTGACCCGGGGTATCAATAATATTGAATTTATATTGTTTGGTATCAGCATTCTTAACTCCCTGATCCATTGGAAAATTCCAAAAACAGGTCGTTGCAGCACTTGTAATAGTGATACCTCTTTCCTGCTCTTGAGCCATCCAGTCCATTGTAGCGCCACCATCATGTACTTCACCTATTTTGTGGTTTACACCGGTGTAGTAAAGGATACGCTCTGTGGTAGTGGTTTTACCTGCATCAATGTGCGCAGCAATACCAAAGTTTCGTTGATAACGTAAGTCTCCCATTGTGATAATTATTGTGTGTTAAATTGAAAATGTTATTTCTCTTGAATTCTAAATTAATTTTGTCCAAACAAAGAAGCAGCTCTCCTCATCATCGTTGTGTCACTCACTTGTACTTTTATATCTTTATTCAGCTTTTTTTATGCAAAATGTTTATGCATAATTTCCCTTGTAGTCTATTGCAGTTGCAATAAGGGGTTGATATTTTTTATTGAGCTCTCATAATATGCTAAAACGTTCAGTGCCAACCTTATATTATTTTGCCGAAGCTTTTAGCGCGGCAAAGGTAAGGATTTATGATAATAAAACAAGGTACTTAGTCCGCTACATTAAACCATAAACTAGCTTTAACTTTTCATACATTTATACAGCAAACAAATGATACCCACATAATTTTTTAATAAAAAGCCCATTGCCTTACAACATTCTCCTTACCGGTGCAAACGGCTATATTGGTCAAAGACTAATTCCTGTTTTAATTGAACAAGGTCACCAAATTTATTGTTGCGTAAGAGACAAAGAACGATTTGAAGATGAACACGATCATCCAAACATCGAGACAATAGAAGTAGACTTTTTGGATGAAAACACAACAGCAAAATTCGCACAGCATATCGACGTTGCATATTTTCTTATTCATTCAATGAGCAGCGAGGGTAATTTTGAGGAGAAGGAATTGGCCTCTGCCGTAAATTTTTTAAAGCTGGTGGAGCAGACAAATTGTAAGCAAATTATTTACTTAACGGGCATTGTAAATGAAGAGCACTTGTCAAAACATTTACAATCCCGCCTTGCGGTAGAAAACAAATTAAAACAAAGCACCATTCCACTTACTGCATTGCGAGCAGGTATTATTGTAGGTTCAGGTAGCGCATCATTTGAAATTATAAGAGACCTAGTTGAAAAGCTACCTGTAATGATAACCCCAAAGTGGCTAAATACAAAATGCCAACCTATTGCTATTAGAAACGTTGTTGAATTTTTAACGGGTATTTTGTTAAATGAAAGTACTTTCAACAAACATTTTGATATAAGCAGCAATGAGGTGCTAACCTACAAAGAAATGTTGCTTCAGTTTGCAGATGTGAGAAAATTAAAAAGATGGATTTTCATTGTGCCAGTAATGACGCCACGCATATCCTCTTACTGGCTATACTTTGTAACATCTACCTCCTATACTTTAGCCATTAATTTAGTAAATAGCATGAAGGTTAATGTAATTGCTGAACCTAATAACCTTGCAAAAGATTTGGGCATTCAGCTACTAACTTATAAAAATGCCGTTGAGCTTGCATTTCAAAAAATTGAACAGAATATGGTTCTTAGTAGTTGGAAGGATTCTTTTAGCTCATCAAATGCAAACCAGCAGTGGATGGATCAAGTTGAAATTCCAACTTTTGGATGCTACAAGGATTTAAAATGGCGGGAAATTAATACTGAAAATGTAGAAAAGGTGTTGCATAACATATGGAGCATTGGCGGTGCAAAGGGATGGTATTACGGTAACACATTATGGAAAGTAAGAGGGCTTATGGATAAATTTATGGGTGGTGTGGGCTTACGAAGAGGCCGCACAAACCCAAGTGAAATAAGTAGAGGCGATGCACTGGATTTCTGGCGTGTGCTCATTGCAGACAAGAAAAATAAGAGATTACTCTTATATGCAGAAATGAAATTACCCGGAGAGGCATGGTTAGAATTTAGAATTATGAAACGCCACAATAAAATGCAATTAAGGCAGACAGCCACTTTTAGACCAAGAGGTTTGTGGGGAAGATTGTATTGGTTAAGTATATTACCATTTCATTATTTTATTTTCAATGGTATGATAAGCAACCTGGTAAAAGTGAATAGAGCTTCTTCGGAGCAGTAGAATTAAAAAAGCCACCCTTTGAGGGGTGGCTTAATACTATAAACTTATTATTGTAATTAAACTCTAAAGTGAGCGAAAGCTTTGTTAGCTTCAGCCATACGATGGGTATCTTCTTTCTTTTTGTAAGAAGCTCCTTCACCTTTACTTGCTGCAACTATTTCATTAGCTAATTTATCTGCCATGCTACGTCCGTTTCTTTCACGACTGTAACGTACCATCCACTTAATAGAAAGCGATAATTTTCTGTCGGGACGAACCTCAGCAGGAATTTGGAAGGTAGCACCACCAATACGACGACTTCTAACTTCAACACCAGGGGTAATATTAGTTAAGGCTCTTTTCCAAACTTCATACCCATCTTCGCCTGTAGTTTTTGCTACTTTATCCAAGGCAGTGTAAAAAATATTATAGGCTCCACTTTTTTTACCTTCCCACATTAAATTATTTACAAACCGAGTAACTAATTTGTCGTTAAACTTAGGATCTGGTGCTAAAGGGATTTTTTTGGGAACTGATTTACGCATTGTATTTTAATTTTTAAGTTGGAGCTGAATTTCTTCAAGATTTAAAACTTTACTCAACCCTGTTTGTATTGTATAAATTTTATTTAAAATCTAATAATTAGATTTTATTTTTTTGCTCTCTTCGTTCCGTATTTACTACGGCTTTGCTTACGATCTTTAACACCTGCAGTGTCTAATGAACCACGAACGATGTGATAACGTACACCCGGCAAATCTTTTACCCTACCGCCACGTATCAAAACGATACTGTGCTCTTGTAAGTTGTGACCTTCACCTGGAATGTATGCAATAACTTCTATCTTATTTGTAAGACGAACTTTTGCTACTTTACGTAATGCTGAGTTTGGCTTCTTAGGAGTTGTAGTGTATACTCTCGTACACACACCACGACGCTGAGGACAAGCATCCAATGCTCTGGATTTGCTTTTCGCTTTAATAATCTCTCTTCCTTTTCTTACCAGTTGATTTATAGTTGGCATTTATATAACCTTTTTTTTCGGACGGCAAAGGTAGGAATTTATGTTATAAAAAAAATCAAATAATTAAAAAAATTGTCTTTTCTATTATTTCATCTTCAAATAAGCAAAAAACCATAGTTCTTACTTTGCTAGTGCCCTATTAATAAAATTCTTTCCCTTGTATTTGTACAACAGTTAATACCTGTCGTCTGTTGTCCATTGTCTATTGTCAATGGCCGTATTACAACTTCATCATCCAACCATTGTTATCAGTTCCTTTACCATAGCGAATATCATTCAGCATCTTCTTCACTTTCGGTGCAATTTCCCATTTTTCAACATCAAATTCCATTACATAATCTTTGTAGCGCAGCTCTTTAATTAGAGATATTGTTGCTGCAGTACCTGTACCAAAAACTTCTTTTAAAGTACCGGCTTTATGAGCGTCAATAACTTCATCAATATTTAATGGACGCTCCTCCACATTGAAACCCATCTCTTTAAGCAAAACGATTACGCTATCTCTTGTAACACCATCCAAAATAGTACCTGTAGACAAATCAGGAGTAACCACCGTGTTGCCGATAACAAACATCACATTCATTGTACCGCATTCCTGAACATATTTGTGCTCAAAAGCATCTGTCCATAAAACCTGGTCGTAACCCTTTAATTTTGCCTGTGCTGTAGGAAACATTGCTCCGCCATAGTTACCTGCTGCTTTTGCAAAGCCAATACCACCCGGCACTGCACGCACATATTGCTCTTCAACATATATGCGCATTGGAGTTGCATAGTAAGGACCTGTTGGACTCAAAATAATCATGAACTTATAAGTTTCACTTGGCTTTACACCAATCGTTTCATCTGTACTGAACATAAAAGGGCGAATGTAAAGAGAGTGATCTTCTTTATCGGGGATCCAGTTACTGTCTAATTTAATGAGCTGTTTCATACCATCTATAAAAATCTCTTCAGGTATGGTGGGCATTTGCATTCGTTCAGCAGATTTATTAAATCTTTTAAAATTATCTAATGGTCTAAAAATATATGGCTCTCCATCTGCATTTTTATATGCTTTTACACCTTCAAAAATTGATTGACCATAATGAATTGCTGCAAGTGATGGAGCCATCAACATTGGCTGGTAAGGTTTTATTTCAGGCGTTTGCCATTTCCCATTTTCATAGTCAACCTCAAGCATATAATCTGTCATGTATTTTCCGAATGGAATATTCTCTAGATTGATATCGTTTAACTTACTTCTTTCAATCTTTGTAATATTAAAATCTGCAGCTGCAATCATAATCGTTTATTTTTGTGCAAAGAAACGAAAAATAACCTGCCAAAGCACGTATTATGAGCCTAGACGACATAAAACTATCTCCTTTTTTAGTCAAAAATTTATATGAAAAGACATTGGTCGTTTCATCCTTCGCTAACGACGACAATGAAGAAATTAAAACAAAAGTAGGCGCAAAAAAAAACTCCTCTCCTATTGTCAACAATGATGATGACATAAAATTTTTAGGTAAAAACAATAAAAATATTTTAATACTGGTAAATGAAAAAGAGCATAAATTTTTAGGGGATGATGAACTTAGTTTTTTAATGAACATACTCAACGCTTGCAACATAACAATGGCAGATGCAGCCCTAGTAAACAGTTATGAAAATGTAGATGTTGTTTACGAAAACCTAATTAAAACTTTTAAGCCTATTACAATACTTTTTCTTGGTACGGAGCCACAGGCATTAGGTTTCCCTGTACAAATACCAATGTACCAGGTGCAGGCATACAACAAGCAACAATATTTATGTGCGCCAAGTTTACAAAATCTATCGGCTGATAAAGAAGAGAAAAAACAACTTTGGTTGGCCCTTAAAAAGATATTTTCAATTTGATTTATGAAATTAATAATTGCTACAAACAATCAAAATAAAATAGCTGAAATTAGAAACGCATTAACTGCGGGTTTAGAAATTGTAACACTAAAAGAAGCAGGTATCGAAATAGAAATTGCTGAACCATTTGATACGCTCGAAGAAAATGCCCGGGAAAAGGCAACCGTAATATTTTCTATAACAAAACAAAATTGTTTTAGTGAAGATACAGGGCTGGAAGTAACTGCACTAAATGGTGCACCCGGCGTAAAAAGTGCACGTTACGCCGGTGATGAAGCCAACAATAAAAAAAACATTGCATTGCTCTTACAAAATATGGAAGGAAAAGAAGAGCGTAGTGCACAATTTAAAACAGTCATCTGCTTACTATTAAACAACAAAGAATATTTATTTACAGGTATTTGTAAAGGAAAAATAAATACGGAAGAAAAAGGAAATATGGGTTTTGGATACGATGCAGTATTTACGCCCGATGGTGCCGATAAAACTTTCGCCGAAATGAATATGGAAGAAAAAAATAAGTATAGCCATAGAAAAAAAGTATTGGTGCAGTTGATTACATTTTTAAATAATTATAATGGGCAGAGTTAAATTATTAATATCCGAACACAAAGTATTTACTACAGAAATTAATGTAAGAATTACTGATTTAAATTATGGCAACCATGTTGGCAACGATGCTTTTGTGCGAATCATACATGAAGCAAGAGTACAATGGCTTG
>JBBRPX010000091.1:0-13157 GCA_038227505.1 Chitinophagales bacterium | reverse complement strand
TAAAGCAGTATCTATTAAAGAAAGTACCTGAGTGAATATCGGCTGTCCGACATAATTTGTAGATTTGTCCATATTATAATTTTCTTTGCAGAACAAGTATAATATAAAAGGGTGGATAAAAATCCACCCTTCATTTAAAAAATATCTCGGACAATAGTAGAATTAAATCAGTTCCTGCTTTTTAAGAGTTTAAAATTTTTTGTAAAAAATACTTTCACACTTTCTGCCACGGGTAAACATCCCTATATTTGCGACCTTACAACTAACTAATTATAAGATGAATTTTAAACGCATTAATAATATTGCCGGTTGGGTAATTTGCATCATTGCCTGTTCTGTTTACGTTTTAACGATGGAAAAGAATGGTAGTCTTTGGGATTGTGGCGAGTTTGCATCTAGTGCTTATAAACTGCAAATACCCCATTCTCCTGGCGCTCCTTTTTTTGTACTTATTGGCCGTCTTTTCATGGTGCCATTCTCACCTGCAAATGCAGCTACCGGTATAAATTTAATGAGTGCGTTGGCGAGTGGTTTCACGATTTTGTTTTTGTTTTGGACAATAACTCATTTTGCGAAAAAAATGTTCGTGAAAAATGGTACAGAAATTAATTCAGGAACTATAATAGGTATAATGGCAGCTGGTGCTGTAGGGGCACTTGCTTATACTTTTTCAGATACTTTTTGGTATAGTGCCGTAGAATCAGAAGTGTATGCACTGGCATCTTTTTTTACTGCTTTGTTATTTTGGCTCATGTTGAAATGGGAAAATGAAGTAACCGAAGAACATGCTGCCGGAATAAAGGGTCATTTTACAAAAGCAGACAGATATATTGTTGTAATATTTTTCTTGATGGGATTATCTATCGGTGTGCATTTACTTAATTTGCTCACAATCCCCGCTATTGTAATGATCTATTTCTTTAAGAGATATAGAGTAACCCCATTAAGAACTTTTTACGCATTTATTCTTGCCATTGTAATTACCGGTTTTGCACAAAAAGCATTAATACAATGGACGGTAAAAGGTGCAGGTAGTTTTGATATTATTTTTGTGAATGACTTTGGACTTCCCTTTTTTACAGGCTTCGCATTTTTCTTTATAATGTTGGTTGCCTTTGTGTATGTAGGCTTAAAAGTAGCACATAATAAAAACTGGAACTTGCTTAAACTCGGCATGTGGAGTTTCCTTTTTATTACACTTGGATGCTTTGCATCTTACTCAACAACACTTGTGCGTAGCAATGCAAACGTAGCTGTTGATATGAACGAGGTTGATAATCCCGTTAATTTGATGAGCTATGTATCTCGTGAACAATATGGTGATTGGCCCATTCTTTTTGGTCAGGATTTTACAGCGCAAATACAAGATTCAAAAGTTACAGAAACTTATATTAAAGCTGGCAATAAATATGAAAAAGAAGGAAGAAAAGTTGAGTATGTTTATGCACCGGAAGATAGACATTTTTTTCCGAGAATGTGGGACCAAAGCAATGACCAAGGACATGCAGATTATTATGCAGATTTTGCAGATATAGGTAAAAACAAAGATGGTACCTATGAGCATGCGCCATCTATGGCTGATAACATTAGTTTCTTTCTGAGTTATCAAATTAACTGGATGTACTGGCGTTATTTTATGTGGAATTTTGCCGGTAAACAAAACGATGTACAGGGTGTGCAAATGAGTAATGTAAGAGATGGAAACTGGAAAACCGGTATCGGCTTTTATGATAATATCCGCCTTGGCGACCAAAATAAATTGCCTGATACACTCAAAAATAATAAGGCAAATAATAAGCTTTATATGTTGCCTTTTATACTTGGTTTACTTGGTTTGTTCTTTCAAATTAAAAATGATAAAAGAGACGCATTGGTGATTGGCTTGTTTTTCTTTTTTACAGGCATTGCCATTTCTATGTATTTGAATATGGCAGGGAACCAGCCTCGTGAAAGAGATTATGCTTTTGTGGGTTCGTTTTATGTTTTTGCCATTTGGATAGGCCTTGGAGTTTTGTACGTAAAAGAATTGCTTACACCGGTTTTAAAAAGCACTAAAAATGCCTCAATTGCTGCAGGTATCCTTTGCTTACTTGCAGTACCCGTAATCATGGCTTCGCAGGAATGGGACGACCATGACAGAAGTGAGAAAACATTGGCACCAGACCTTGCAACAGATTATCTTGAAAGCTGCGCACCAAATGCGATTCTATTTACATTTGGTGATAATGATACTTATCCACTTTGGTACGCTCAGGAAGTTTTAGGTGTTCGCCCTGATATTCGTGTAATAAACACAAGCTTAATGGGAACTGATTGGTACATAAATCAACTGCGCTACAAGGTAAACCAGAGCGATCCAATAGATCCAATATGGAGTGCTGAACAAATCAGGGGTTCTAACAGAGATGTAGTTTATAATGCCCCCAAAGCTGGTATCGATCCAACTAAGTTTATGGATTTATATAGTATGATGAAAGACTATGCAGGAAGCGATGATCCTTCAAAAACAGAACAGGGTAGAGACGGTAGTACCTTGAATGTTTTTCCAAGTAAAAAAGTTTTTGTACCCGTGGATATTGCTTTGGTAAAACAAAATGGCACAGTAAACGCAAACGATTCAGTATTGCCGGCCATTCAATTTGAAATACCAAAGAACGTATTATATAAAAATGATGCAGCTATATTAAATGTAATTGCGGCAAACAAATGGAAACGTCCAATTTATTTTACTTCTCCTTATGGCGAACTTGGATTTCAGCAGTTTCTGCGGCAGGATGGACTGTCGTACAGACTGGTTCCCGTTATGAATGGTGAAGTAAATAAAGATTGGGTGATGGATAAAATGATGAACAAATTTGTATTTGGTGGTGCCGATAAAAAAACTAATTATTTCGATGAAGAGAACCGCAGACATCTTAATTCTTTGCGGTTAGCATATGCTCAAGCAGCATCGAATTTAGCAGACGGAGGCAGGAAAGAAGATGCAAAAAAACTGCTGAATAAATCAGATAAAGGAATGTCTGAAACTAATATGCCTTACGGCATGGCCAGCCGTGGTGAGCAACAAAACCAAATTTCTCTTCAATTTTTAATTGCGGCATACAAGGCAGGAGATTCCGCCTTGATAACAAAAGTTACAGCAGCCCTTAAAAAAGATATGGAGCAACAAGCTGCTTATTACGAAAGCCTTTCTAATAATAAGCGTGCCGCTATGCAGAGTGAAGAACAAAGAAATACCCAGTTACTTGGAGCATTGATGCAAATGCAACAGCAGTTTAAACAAATGCAAATGGCGCCCGTAAAAGAAACCCCTGCGGTGATAAATACCCAACCGGTGGATTCGGCAAAACCATAATAAATAATTTATATAATCAAAGCCCCGTTCCTTTAAAAGACGGGGCTTTTACATTATTTTAGGAATAATTTTTTGTGGATGTTAAAATATTTTTCTATTCCGCATTACGATACTTCGGCAATAATGACAGTGCTAACTTTATGACAAAGTAATTGGCTTAAGAGCTGCGTTCAAGATTTTTTTGCTTAAACATATTAAAATTTTGAGCCTTTTTTCACTTCAAATAAAAATTTTCCATGCGTGGTTTTAATTTTTCAAAGTATGACCCTTCATCAGAAGAACCAACGGGTTTTGACAAACTGATGAAAATTTTTACACAGTTGCTCACATATACAAGTGGTGACTTTAGCGAAGCTATGCAGTGGATGAATGAACTAGATAAGGAATACAAACTAACTAATGGCGAATATGGTATTGGTGACTTTTTAGAGGACCTTAAAAAGAAGGGTTACATAGACGAGAACAATCAAACCGGTGAAATAAAAATTACTGCAAAAACTGAACAAACAATAAGAAAAAGCAGTCTGGAAGAGATTTTTGGGAAACTGAAAAAAACAAAATCCGGCAATCACCAGACATTTAAACCAGGTGGCGGAGATGAAATTAATCCTGAAACAAGACCTTTTCAATTTGGAGACAGCATGGAGCAGATAGATTTTACTTCATCTATTAGAAATGCACAAATAAACCATGGTATTGATAGTTTTAGAATGCAGGAAGATGATCTTGAAATAAGAGAAACAGATTTCAAATCGCAGACGAGTACTGTTTTAATGATTGATATATCTCACTCCATGATTTTGTATGGTGAAGACAGAATTACGCCTGCTAAAAAAGTAGCCATGGCATTGGCTGAATTGATAAAAACAAAATACCCAAAAGACACGCTGGATATAGTTGTTTTCGGGAACGATGCCTGGCCTATTGAAGTAAAAGATTTGCCTTATTTGCAGGTTGGGCCATATCATACAAATACAGTTGCGGGGTTGGAGTTGGCTATGGATATTCTTCGCCGCAGGCGCAACCCTAACAAACAGATTTTTATGATTACTGATGGTAAGCCGACCTGTTTAAAAATAGGTAAACAGTATTATAAAAACAGTTTTGGAGTAGATAGAAAAATTCTTACACGTTGCATGAGCCTTGCTACACAATGTAAAAAAGCAAAAATTCCTATTACCACGTTTATGATAGCGAGCGATCCATATCTGCAACAGTTTGTGCAGGAATTTACAGAAACAAATAATGGTAAAGCTTTCTTCGCTTCGCTTGATAAATTGGGTGCATTTATATTTAGGGATTTTGAAAGCGGGAAAAGAAAAACAGTTTATTAAAATTGTTTACATCGTTACCAAGAACTTATAATAATTTTTAATAAATAATTCAATAGAATAATAAATAATGAGCATTACAAATACAATGGAATCAACGGCAATAAAAACGTTAGGCGAATTAAAAAAAAGCGGCTATACTTCGAGGTCTATAAAAGACGAAATAAGGGATAATCTTATTGTAAAAATCAAGGCAAAAGAAAACCCTTTCCCCGGCATTTTAGGTTATGAAGATACAGTAATACCTGATACAGAGAGAGCTTTGCTTAGCAGACACAATATGCTTTTTCTTGGCTTGCGTGGGCAGGCAAAAACACGAATGGCCAGGCAAATGGTTCAATTGTTAGATGAGTATGTGCCGATTGTAAGCGGCAGCGAAATTAACGATGATCCGTTGAAACCTATATCCCGTTATGCATTGGATTTAATTGAAGAGAAAGGTGACGATACGCCGGTTTCATGGTTGCACAGAAGTAAGCGCTACGGTGAAAAATTGGCAACGCCAGATGTTAGTGTAGCAGATTTAATTGGCGATATTGATCCCATAAAAGCCGCTAATTTAAAATTAAATTTTGCTGATGAGCGTGTGCTTCATTATGGTATTATTCCAAGAAGCAACAGATGCATATTTGTTATAAACGAACTACCAGATTTACAGGCAAGAATACAGGTTTCCCTTTTTAATATTTTGGAAGAAGGTGATTTGCAAATACGAGGTTTTAAACTAAGATTACCGCTCGATGTGCTTTTTGTTTTTACCGCAAACCCCGAGGATTATACCAACAGGGGAAGTATTGTAACACCATTGAAGGATAGAATTGAAAGCCAGATATTGACGCATTATCCCAAAACGTTGGAAACGGCTTTGCAAATTACGGAGCAGGAAGCAGCCATAAATAATGCGCAAAAAGAGAAAGTAGAGGTTAGTGATCTCATAAAAAGATTAATTGAACAAGTAGCTTTTGAAGCGAGAGAAAGTGAATTTGTTGATAAGAAAAGTGGTGTGAGCGCAAGGCTTACCATTGCAGCTTACGAAAATGCTGTAAGTGCTGCAGAACGTAGAGCAATTATAAATGATGAACCAAAAACGCATGTTTGGTTAAGCGATCTTACTGGTATCATTCCTTCTATTACAGGAAAAATTGAACTTGTTTATGAAGGAGAGCAGGAAGGCCCGTTTCAAGTTTCTTATAATTTATTAGAAAAGGCAATTCGTACACAATTCAAACAATATTTCCCTGATCCCGATACGCTTAAAAAGAAAAGGGCTACAGCTAAATCACCTGCGCCTGAAAATCCTTACAAGGCAATAACAGGTTGGTTTGATAGTGGTAATTCTCTTGATCTTTTTTTAGAAACAAAAGATGAAGATAAAATACAGAAGCTTTACAAGGTTAGTGGGTTATATGCACTTGTGAGTAAGCATTACGCTAATTTAAACGAAAAAGAAAGTGCGCTTTTAATGGAACTTGTTTTGCATGGTCTAGCTGCACATTCTTTAATAAGCAAAAAAGTTATTGATGGTAAAATTGAATTTAAAGACCTGATGGGCAGCATGCTTAATATGGGCAGTAGCGAACATTTTACCGAGGATGATTTTAATGAAGACGATTTTAATTAAGATGATAAAAAGCAAAAAGCGCAAAGTGTATTTCTTTGCGCTTTTTTATAATGTAAATATTAAAAACAATATCCAAAAGAAATTCCAGCCCAATATGGAATAAAAAACCCTTTACCAAAAACAGGAGTTAGTCCTGCTCTGAATAAAAAGCCACCATCTTTTGGCTGAATTCTGTAACCAAAATAGAGATGGCCAAAAGTTGAATTAAATTTCCCATCGTCAGAACTTTGATAGTAAGGATCACTTATTTTGTCTTTCAAAGAAACAATTGTAGCTCCTGCGCCAAGTTCAAAATAATGTTTATCATCTTTACCCAATAAATAATTCAACCCAAGTGGTACAAAAAATGCAGTGGTTTTCGAGAATCCGTCGTCTATTGCAAATCCACCGACTCCCACTCGAAAGCCAAGTCCATCATTTTTTTTCATCAAGCGCATATCATAATTGAGAGAGGCTACACCTGCTCCCCCTAATTCTGCATAAGCGGTTTTTGCTGCTTTTTGCGCACTTAAAGAAGTTGCAATTACTGTAGAAACAATCATTAGAGTGAGAACTTTTTTCATAATAGTGTTTTTAGTTTAGTAATAATTGTACTGTAAATATATTATTTACAAATGATACATTTATTGACTTAAGTCAATAAAAATAGCAGAATTTAAAACCTATCACTAGCGTTTAAAGAATTTCCCACTTTTTTGTGATTGCGTTTTATACAATATTTACTTCTCTATGCAGGGTTACATTAAACATGAGGTTTACAGCATTTATAATTTTTTCACTGACATGTAAAATTTCTTCACCGGTTGCGTTGCCATAATTTACCAACACCAGTGCTTGTTTTTCGCTGCAGCCTGCATCATTTAATCTGTAACCTTTAAAGCCGGCTTTTTCTATTAACCAACCCGCAGCCAGTTTGGTTTCGTGGTTACCAACTGGGTAGCCAACAATTAATGGAAACTCATTTTTTAGTTCATAAAAGAGTTTGTTTTTAATAGTTGGGTTTTTAAAAAAGCTACCTGCGTTGCCAATTATTTTTGGGTCAGGTAATTTACTTTTACGTATGCTGATAACTGCATCTGAAATTGCTTTTATGCTTAGTGTTTGGACACCCATTTTTTGTAGTTCAGTTTCTATAGCGCCATAACTTGTATTAAAAACAGCGATTTTATTTAGCCTAAAAGTAACGGCGATAATTACAAATTCTCCTCTTAAATTATTTTTAAAAATACTTTCTCTATAACCAAATTCGCAGTCGCTATTTGTAAACGAAACTATTTTTTTATCTATGATATGGTACGCTTCGAGGTCATAAAAAATATCTTTTATTTCTACACCATACGCACCAATATTTTGCATAGGCGACGCTCCAACGCCGCCCGGGATAAGAGAAAGATTTTCTGCACCCGCAAAGTTATTTGCAATACAATACAAAACGAATTGGTGCCAATCAACGCCTGCACCTGCTTTTACATAAACATGTTGATCATCTTCTTTAATAATTTCTATACCATCTATTTCGTTCTTTAAAACGAGGCCATTAAAATTTTTTGTAAATAAAATATTACTGCCAGCACCTAGTATTAATTTCTTGTCGATTGTCTCGTTTAAAATTTCAGACAGTTCGTTTGTGTTTTTAAAAGTTGTAAAATACTTTGCAGTAACATCTATACCAAAGCTGTTAAAATTTTTTAATGAATAATCTTCCTGAAAGTGCATGTTGCAAATTATTGAAACATTCTGAAAGTCTGTCAGGATCTGTAGCACAATTAAAGTTGAAAAAAGGTATGACCCTGAAGTGAGTGACACAACGATGATGACCAAAGCTGTTTCTTTGTTTGGACAACAGCAGACAAAGTTGTAAAAATATATCTTAATTTATAGAGGATCCACATCGGTAACCACTACAACTGATTTATAATTTTTTTCGCCCTGCAACAAATTTATATGGTTGCGAATTACTTTTCTGTACGTCATGCTCATGCCTGCTTCTTTTGGAAGTTTAATCATAAGCTCCATCAGGTACATGTTGCGAAGCCGCCCTACAACAGGCGCTGCGGGACCAGTAATAAAATCTTTTAAATCTTGCGAAAGCAATTGCGCCAGTTTATTTGCAGCTGCTTCTACCGTTTCCTTGTCACGGTGTTTTAATGTTACCATTACCATTCTGCTAAATGGCGGATAGAAAAATTCTTTTCTTTTCTCAATTTCAAAATGGTAAAACTTTTCATAATCATGCTGCTGTACCAATAAAAGTATCGGATGTTTTACATTGATAGCCTGTATCATTACTTTGCCTTGCTCATGCTTTCTGCCGGCTCTGCCACTTACTTGTTCCATTAATTGAAAAGCTCTTTCGTTAGCCCTAAAATCTGCAAAACTTAGTAATCCATCAGCATCTAATACCCCAACCAAACTTACCTTCTCAAAGTCTAAACCTTTTACCACCATTTGCGTTCCTACGAGAATATCAAGCCGTTGTTGCTCAAAAAGATGAATCAAATTATCGTGAGCTGTTTTACCACGCACACTATCAACATCCATCCGTGCAATTTTAAAATTGGCAAAATCATTTTCCAGCTGCTCTTCAATTTTTTCTGTTCCAAAATTTTTCTCAAGCCAGTTGTTACTTCCACAAGCGGGGCATGTAACCAATTTAGGATACGTACTTCCGCAATAATGGCAATGTAATTTATTGCTGTATTTATGTAAAGTGAGGGACACATCGCAATGCACGCATTGTGGTAGGTAGCCGCATGTACCACAAATTAAGTATGGGTTATAACCTCTTCTGTTTTGAAAAAGAATAACCTGCCTGTCAGCTTCTACTGCTTTTTGAATAGCTTCTTTTAGCTGTGGGCTTATCATTACTTTACCCTTCTGCACAACCTGTGTGGTATTTATGATTTCAATTTCAGGTAATTTAATACCACCGAATCTTTCACTCAATTCAACCAAGCCATACTTGTTTTGTTTGGCGTTAAAATAAGTTTCGAGCGATGGTGTAGCACTACCTAATACTATTTTTGCTTTAAAAAGTGAACCATAAAAAATAGCTGCATCTCTTGCATTGTAGCGTGGTGCAGGGTCTTGTTGTTTATAAGATGGATCATGCTCTTCGTCAACAATAACCAGCCCTAAATCTTTAAATGGAAGAAACAGGGAACTCCTTGCACCTAATACAATCTTTATTTCGCCTGTTCTTATTTTGTTCCAAAGTTCAATGCGCTCCTGGTTATTAAATTTAGAATGATAAATAGTTATGTTGCCACCAAAGTGTTTTTGTAGACGCCGGATAATTTGTGCGGTCAGCGCTATTTCGGGTAATAGATATAAAACCTGTTTGCCCTGCATAAAATATTCTTCTATCAGCTTTATGTATATCTGGGTTTTGCCGCTGCTTGTAACGCCATGTAAAAGGCAAACATTTTTTTCGGTAAAAATATGACGCACTTGTGCCAAAGCACTTTCTTGAGCCGTGCTTAAATCAAAATAGATATTAATATTTTTTGGCAAAGATTTTACCCTATCGATACTTCGTTTTTCAACAAAAAGAATTTTTTTATCTGTTAAGCCTTTCAACTGTGCTGCAGAAGCGCTCGCTTTTTTTAGCAACGCTGTTTGTGTAACTTCTCCCTCAGTTTTATTTACGTGTAAAAATGCCAGCAATAACTCCATTTGTTTGGGAGCACCTTTCCAATCGTTTAGTAAGGGAGCAAGTGCTTCTTCATTAGCAAATTGTGGATTTAGCATTACATAATTTTCCCTTTTTGCTTTGTATTTTTCGTTGAGGTCTTCTCTTATAAAGCAAACATTTTTTTCAATTAATTTTTTAATTGTGGGGTACACATGCGTTGCATCCATTACCTGCTGTACTTCGGTAATTGATAATTCTTTTTTAATTAATAAAGCTTCACTAACTAAAAATTCTTCATCACCAAGGCCCGTAAAATCGTCTCCGTATTCTTCATTAAAAATTAATACAGTTTCGCTGCTTAATTTAAAATTGGCTGGTAACGCAGCCGCCATAACTTCACCTTCTGTACACATGTAATACTCACTCATCCATTGCCACAGTTTTAATTGTTGTGGATATATTAGTGGAGTATCATCTAATATATTTAAAAGAGGTTTTGTTTTGTAAGCAGGTTGCTCGGTAATTAGTTTTTTTATTATACCAGCATATTTTTTATTTTTCCCAAATAGCACTTCAGCTCTGCAACCCGGTTGTGCAGCCGTTATCATTTGTATAGGTACGCTGTAAGTATATACATTAGGCAATGCCAAAGGCAGAATGATCTCTGCCCAATAACCGGATGATGGTTCATTAAAATTTAATTCATTTTCCTCAAGCATAGAGATTATTTTACCGCAAAGCCGCAAAGCCGTAGAGAAACATGCATGTTATTTTTTACAATGTTAAATACAGAACTGTTACCCGAAATATTTTGTAATATTTTTACTTTACCCAACTTACATCATACTTTAATAATCCTTTTTCCATTTCATTAAATACTTTTTCCTTCAGCGCAAGCATATTGTCTCCTGGCAATATCTCAGGCAAAAAAACTGCACGACTTTTGCCAGGGCTGAGGCTAAAAATACTATGATAATTTAATCGGTCGTAAGCATCCAAGAAAAGAACGGGCTGTATCGGGGTTTTTGTTTCAACAGCTATTTTAAAGGCACCATTAAAAAATTCTTTTAGCGGTTTGTTTGTCATATTAAAAGTGCCTTCCGGTGCAAGAACAACTGAAATATTTTTGGTTAAAACCTTTTTTAATTGTTGTACACTTCTCACTCTTCCTGCATCACTTTCCCGGTCAACCATAACGGTAGCTTTTCTATAAATGTAACCAAATACAGGTACTGTACTCATTTCGGCTTTGCCAAGAATCCTGATTGGATCTTTTCTAAACGCCTTTAACATAAATGGTATATCAATGTAAGAAATATGATTAAACACAAAAATTACAGCGTGCTTGTTTGATTTTGGTGCTTCAAAAATATTTTTATGCGTAACGCCCCATGACAGCAGTACAACATCTGCCCAAAATCTACAAATGCTGTAAATCATATTTCCACCCTTTACTTTCCCAAAAAAAGAAGCGATAACAATAAATGGAAAAAGCAAGAACATCATTAAAATAAATGTGAGCAGCGCATAACCAGTATAAATGTAACCAACGATTTTTCTCATAATATTTTACCTCACGAATATACAATTTCATCTTTTACAGAAAGTTTTGGGGCTTTCGGCTTCTTGTATTAATGAAGCTTTCGTCCGGCCTATCCGCTGGACCTTCTACGCCTTTTTCGTATACGGTGCCGTTTCTATCCTTCAGCCCTTCATCATTTTAGCTAAACTAAAGAACACCACAATTATTTCATTCAACACTAATAATTAAAAAATCATTCGCATTTACTGTAACGGTATCTTTTACAGAACAGCCTATCAAATTTAGGCCAAGCGGCGATTGTGGTGAAATAGCCATAACTCTTTCACCGTTGATGATTAATTTACCCAAAGCAACACTTACATAAAAGTTGCCTTTATTTGTTTTTACATAACTTCCAGGCAAAATTTTCGTTGTACTGATGTCGGGGTTAATATTTAATAAAGCAGACCGTTGTTCTAAAGCATCCTGCAATTGAACACGAGTGTTTGCCTGTTCTATCTGCAACATAGCCAATGCAGTTTCATGCTTGTCACCAGCGGTGCTTTTTGTTTCATTGGTGCCACTTTCTTTTAAATCTGCAAGGGTTTGCTGCAGCATTAATATTTTATGATTAATAGTTTCTGTAAAATGGGCGTGTATTTGTTGTTTAATCTGCATTACGATATAAATGTAAAGTGTCGTTTTTAAAATTATTTAAATCTATATTTAACCTCTAAAATTTATAGCATGGCTACTAAAGAAATTTGGATTAATCTTCCCGTTAAAGATGTTGCCAAATCAAAAGAATTTTATAAAGCTATAGGTTTTGTGCTCAATACAGCCCATGGAAATACAAATGATTCTGCATGTTTTTTAATAGGCGAAAAAAATATGGTCTTGATGCTTTTTCAAGAAGATGTTTTTAAAAGCTTCACAAAAATCAGCCTTGCTGATACAAATCAATCATCAGAAGTACTTATTTCTTTTGATTCAGAATCGAGAGCAGAGGTAGATAATATGGCAAATAAAGCGGAAGCAGCAGGTGGTAAAATTTTCGGCAAACCCGAAGAAATTCAAGGTTGGATGTACGGCTGTGGCTTTACAGATATTGATGGTCATCGCTGGAATATGCTGCACATGGATATGAGTAAAATTCCTAAACCCCCTTCAGTTGCCAAAGAATGCATTATTATAAATACAACAATAAATTCAACAGCAGAAAAAGTATGGCTGTATTTTACTCAACGTGAACACATTATTAATTGGAATAATGCATCTAACGACTGGCAAACGACCAAAGTAGAAAACGACTTAACTGTCGGTGGCAAATTCCTTTATCGTATGGAGGCTAAAGACGGTAGCATGGGTTTTGATTTTGATGGACACTATTCCCACATTAAAGCGCAAGAAGATATTGCATATATATTAACAGATAGCAGGAAAGTAAACATTCATTTTGAAAAAGTTGAAGAAGGGGTAAAAGTCACCGAAAGCTTTGAACCAGAAAGCGAAAATTCTATCGAAATGCAAAAACAAAATTGGCAAGCAATTTTAGACAACTTTAAAGTATATACTGAAAATAATTAGCCATTACAATGATTATTAAAAGAAGGAACTAAAAATTAATGTTTTCATTTTTATTCAAATTTTGTAAACAACTAACACAGAATTAAAAGTAGGGGCTAAAATATGGT